>DAONFA010000004.1:0-51520 GCA_035403355.1 Candidatus Cloacimonas sp.
TTAGGTTCTTCAAAATAGGGGCTTTGTCAACAGCCTGAGCCCCTTAGGGCGACACATTGATAGCGATGGTGGCGTAAGCCCCTCGGGAAAAGTAAACACAGAGTATTTTTTTTCACTTTTCCGGTTCCCTCAAGCCCCTTAGGGCGACACAAAAATAGCGATGGTGGCGTAAGCCCCTCGTAGTTATAAATAAATAATATCAAGGAGAAAAAAATGCCTGCATCCTTTTGTCATTTGGCTGTTCATATCGTGTTTTCTACCAAAAATCGTAAGACCTAGCTAAAAAAACCACTTGCTGAAGATATGCATGCCTATATCTATGGTTTATTTATAAATTTAAAGGGCTTACCTCTTGCCATTGGTGGAATTGAAGACCATATCCATATTCTTTGCCTGGCTCCTAAAGAACTATGTCTGGTTAAATTTATGGAAAAGTTAGAAGCAAATTCCAGTAAAAGGTTCCGGGAAAAAACAAAATTGGATTTTCATTAGCAGGATGGTTATGCTTCATTTTACGAGGGGCTTACGCACCCATCGCTATTTTTGTGTCGCCCTAAGGGGCTTTTGGGCAGAGGGCGAAGAGATATTTTTTCTGCATTTTTACGAGGGGCTTACGCGCCCATCGCTATTTTAGTGTCGCCCTAAGGGGCTTTTGGGCAGAGGGCGGAGGGCGAAGAGATATATTTTCCGCATTTTACGAGGGGCTTACGCACCCATCGCTATTTTTGTGTCGCCCTAAGGGGCTTTTTTATTCGGAAGAACGACGTCCTCGTCGTTCAAGCACAAGAAGGGGTTGACCAGGAGGTAAACATTGCGATGTCGCCCTTAGGGGCTTTTTTATTCGGAAGAACGACGTCCTCGTCGTTCAAGCACAAGAAGGGGTTGACCAGGAGGTAAACATTGCGATGTCGCCCTTAGGGGCTTTTTTATTCGGAAGAACGACGTCCTCGTCGTTCAAGCACAAGAAGGGGTTGACCAGGAGGTAAACATTGCGATGTCGCCCTTAGGGGCATACAAGCATTGAGTAAAAAGCGAAGAGTTTGTTTTCCCATTTTTTTCAAGTGTATCACTTTTCGTGTGCCAACTCGTACCATTTTTTATTGCCATCCACAATGTAGGCGTAAGCTCCTCGGAGGGTTATGAACGACAAGATGGGGTTCTTCCAGAATAAAAAGTGCGGAGCTTCAGCGAGCTCCGGCTACACAACATCGTAACCGGTGGAGGGTTATGAACGACAAGATGTCGTTCTTCCGGAAAGAAAAATACGGAGCTTCAGCGAGCTCCGGCTACATAACATCGTAACCGGCGGAAAGTTTAAACCTGAAAAAACCCGAAATGCTCTCAATAACTCTCCGATATGATTCCCATATCTTTCCCGTATCGCAATATGGGCACGATACGGGAATCTCATCCTCAGCATATCGCAAAAAATAGAGGGCTCTGAAGGGATGAAAATGATTTTCCTTGACAGATAACCTGCCTCCAAATTTTTAGCTTAAAAGATATGCACAAAAATGGTCCAGTAACTCAGCGGAAGAGTATCTGCCTTTTAAGCAGAGAGTCGTTGGTTCGAGTCCAACCTGGATCACCATTTTGCGACCCCTTCGTCTATTGGTTAGGACTCAAGATTTTCATTCTTGCAAGAGGGGTTCAATTCCCCTAGGGGTCGCCATTTTACAGGTTAAAATTAATGATCCAATTGCTGTCCCGTTCGTCTAGTGGCCTAGGACTCGTGATTCTCAGTCATGCAACAGGGGTTCGATTCCCCTACGGGATGCCAAATATCTACATATTGGTTCGTATTTTGCAATATAAATAATAAAACACAGAAGAGAACAGGATGCAAATGGATAACGAGTTTATCGGCAAAGGAAAAATGAAAATCAGCTATCAAGTTGGAATGGATGGAGTTAAACATAGCTTCACACTGCCGCGTTATGCCTTGATTTTGTTAATTGTTTTCCTGGCATTCTTGCTTATTTCCACTATCCTTATGTTTACTATCGCAAACAGTAACGCTCAGCGCAATGCCTCGCTGAAGCGTTTGGAAACGGAAAATAAGGAGTTACGCGCCAAGCTTGATTTTTATGCCGCTACCGTGGATTCCATTTATAAAAGATTAGATAATTTGCAAATAAAGGTGAATGAGGGAGCGGAAAATTACCCTGTTTTGAATTTTAAGCAGGGAGAAAAGAAGGTATATGTTTTTGAACCTGCTTTACGCAATCGGATGGAAGACCTGGAAACAAAAATGGCTGCAATTCTGGTGTTAATTTCAGAACCCGAAAATGCTGTTCCGGTTTTACCTGCAGGGGAAAATGTCGCCGATTATATCCCTTCCATTTATCCTGCTTTCGGCAGGATTTCTGACGGCTGGGGCTTACGAGTTCATCCTATTCGCAATGAAATTGAGTTCCACTATGGTTTGGATATCGCTAATGAACCGGGAACTCCTGTTTATGCTACTGCCGCCGGAACAGTTACAACTACGGATTATGAAACCAGTTATGGTAAAAGAATAATAATCAAGCACGGAAATGGTTATGAGACACTTTATGGCCATCTATACAGCTATCTGGTGCGTTCCGGCGATCAAGTTATCAAGGGTCAAATTATTGGTTTAATGGGTAGTTCGGGAATTTCTACAGGACCGCACTTGCACTATGAAGTGCATAACAACGATGTAAAAATGAATCCTGTTGCCTATTTAAATCGCATAGATGAGCCCCTCTATGCTTTGCGCTGAAAAAACACGCGCCTATATTTTTACTAATCACGCCCCTAAAGATATTGTTTCCCGCTATAAAAATATCCAAAAAACAGACCATTTAATCGCTGTGGACAAAGGAATTGACCAGATTGATGAATTGGGCTTAAATCCTTATATCCTGATTGGAGACCTGGATTCTATAGAGCCCGAAATGCTGGAAAAATATTGCCATATCCCTTTCCATCGGCATCCCACCGAAAAAAACGAAACCGATACGGAACTGGCACTGGAGTGGTGTTTACAGCAGGAATGTTATAGTGAAATAATCATTTGCAACGATATGCAAGGTCGTTTTGACCACGCTTTAGCAATTGCCATAAACTTGTTGAAAATAAAAAGCCCTGCAGGCGAAAAAATTCCCTACCCTGTTCCCTATCGGATTGAAAGTGAAAACCAGTCCATTTTTATTTTACCGGATAACATTGAATTTAACAATTGCCAAGGAAAGCTGCTATCCCTTATTCCGCTATCGGAAAGGATTGTCTTTTCCCGGTCTCAAAACCTGAAATATCCTTTGGATAGCTTGATAATAAGGGATTATCAATCCCGGGGAATAAGTAATATTATCACTGCGGCTAAAGCCGAAATCCTGAAAACAGAAGGAATTTGCCTGGCAGTTCTGGAGGGCTGACATCCCTGTCAGCAACCTTGGTTTTTCTGAGGGCTGACATCCTTGTCAGCAACCATTTTCTTCCGCTACTCAAACATCCAGTATTTGTTCTATTTCTGCTTCTTCCACAGGTAATTCCTGCACTTTATCCAAACGCTTTTCAATTTGCCTGCTGCGGAAACTTGCTTTTTCAATGTTATTTGATGCCTCCTGCAGTTTCTTCTGGGTTTGGTCTAAAATAATTCCAAATTTACCAAATTCATTTTTGATGGAGGCAAGGATTTTCCAGACCTCGGAGGTCTTTTTCTGAATTGCCAAAGTGCGAAAGCCAACCTGTAAACTGTTTATTACTGCTGCAGTAGTGGTGGGACCGCAAATAATTATATGATAATCCCGCATAATAGATTCAAAAAGTCCCACATTGCGTAAGACCTCTGCGTAAAGACCCTCAAAAGGTAAAAAGAGCATAGCAAAATCTGTAGTAACAGGTGGATTGATATATTTATCCCGGATGTCCTTAGCGCAACTCTTTATCCTTTGAATCATACTTTTACGGGAATTTTCCACTTCCGTTAAATTGCCTTCTTCATAAGCATTGATAATTCTATGATAATCTTCAATCGGAAACTTGGAGTCAATTGGCAGATATACATAACTTTGCTTTTCTGAACTCCCCGGCAGGCGAATGGCAAATTCCACCTTTTCGTCACGGTTTTTATTGGGACGGAAATTCCTTTCATACTGTTCTGGAGTAAGTATATCTTCCAATAAATTAGCTAATTGGATTTCTCCCAAAACTCCTCTCGGTTTAACACTGGAAAGCACCTTTTTCAGGTCACCTACTCCATTTGCCAAATTTTGCATTTCGCCCATACTTTTATGCACCAGTTCCAAACGCTCACTAACCTGCTTAAAACTTTCCCCCAAACGCTTTTCCAGGGTTTCGTGCAGTTTTTCGTCCACCGTTTGACGCATTTGCTCAAGTTTGGTTTCGTTATTTTGACGAATCTGTTCCATTTTTGTTTCCAGGTTTTTACGCGATGTTTCTGCTTCCTGTTGTTGTGTATTTATCAGGTCTGTCATTCTGCGGCTGAAGTTTTCAGAAAGGTCATTCAGGGCTTTTTTCAGTTCCTCTCTGTTTGTGGCAGAATCGTTATTAAGCTGTTGTTTTAAGGTATTAAAGGAATTATTCAGTTCTTCCCTGCTGGCAGTGCTTTGCTTTATTAAAACCTCATTTTGAGCTATAATAGAATCACTGAGCTCCTTTCGGTTTTCGGCACTAATTCTTAAAAGTTCAGTTCGTAAACTGCTCATTTCTTCACGGTTATAGCGTTCAAAGGTTTCAAAGGCACCTTTCAATTCTCTTAAACTGTCTTCCCCTGTTCTTTGATGACGCAAAGAAAGAAGAATAACGGTATTGAGCACGGAAAGTCCTATTGCCAAAGCAATTAAAAGATAAACTATGGTCATTTTCCCGCTTCCTCCCTAAGGCAAAAATCTAAGCAAAAAATACATTGAACCAATTAAAGTAACATCGGTGTGACTGTCAGGGTCAACTATAATCGGTTGGTAATTTTCATTTATCGGAATTAAAACCACCGTTCTTTTAGCATCATCCAAAAGCAATCTTTTAAGTGTTATACCTCCATCAATGCGCACTGCACAAATCTTACCTTCCAGTTCACGCCATTCATTAGAATAACGAATTAACACTACATCCTGATTTCTAATATCAGGTTCCATACTGCGTCCGTTCACTCTTAAAGCCACATAATTATTTAAAGAACCATTAATCAAAGAACGGCGCACCGTTACCACATCCAGAATGGCACCGTAATTTTCCATCGGCAAACCGGCTGCAATTTCTCCGCTGACAGGAATTTCTACTGTATCGGAATCCAACAGGTCTAAACGTGCCTGCAGAATCTCTTCCAAACGGTCATTTAAGAGTTTCTGAAAATTATCCCAGGAACCGACATCCTGAGAAATTGCTCCATTAGCAGTATTAAACATTTTCCCTGCCCCGGTTATTAACCAATGTAAATTCACATTATAATTCACACTCAATTCCTCCAGCGTTTCCAAAGAAGGATTGGTGCGTCCACTTTCCATTTGAGAAATAGCAGAAGGATTTAACTTTAAGACCTTTGCCAAATCTATCTGCTTAAGACCTAATGCCTGCCTTATTTGTTTAAGTCGTTCTCCAATCATAACTAACTCCTTCAGATATTAGCCACACTTAGAATAAAGTGTTTTTAACATCTGAAACCATAATTATTAGTGCCACTAAATCTGTCAAGTTAAATTGCGGGTTGGCGAAATAGCGAGATGGCGAAATAGCGAGATAGCGAGATGGAAGATGGAAACCGGTTCATCCTCAATTGCCTATTATCATTTTTAGAAGGTAAGTTCTTTTGTATATTCTGCGGAACGGGCATTCTGTTCTTTGCCCATCAAGCTCTACTCTAAGTAATAATAACTCTTCAAATAAATCTGCATAATCTGCGTAATCTGCGTGCTTCAATCTTTTCGGTGGTTTCGGTGTTTTCGGTGGCTAAAAATAAATCTGCGTAATCTGCGTAATCTGCGTGCTTCTATCTTTTCGGTGTTTTCGGTGGCTTCGGTGGCTAAAATAAATCTCCCTATAACAAAAAACGGGTATCCGTGGACACCCGTTTTTTCAAGGACTGCGCTATTGTTTTTAGCTGATTACTACTTGCCTGCAGGGGCAGGAGTAGTTGCAGGAGTTTGACCCTGTGCAGGGGTTGTAACAGTATCAGTTACCACAGGAGCAGTTTCTTCTACTGTATTTTCCTCTGTCTGGGGTTCTGCTTTCTTTTTGCAGCCAGTAACCAATGTGCTGATCAGCAACATAGCGAGCAAAGTGATTAAGAGAACTTTCTTCATTGTTTCCTCCATAAGCAAATTCCCTTTCGGGTACTTAGGTTTTTTTTTGTTTTTTTTAGTGTGTGTTTTGTTTTGGCAATACATAAAAAAATTTGCCGGTTCTATCGAAGGTTTTATAAAGCTTTAAAAGCTTTTCTATCCTTCGCACAGTCCTTAGTCACATCTATATACTTAGTTATTGGGGACATCATTTTAGGATACTAAAATCTTGGCAAGTAATTTTTTTAGAATGCAGCATCCAAGCCCAGGTGAATCATCCCTGAACCCAGATTAGCAAAGCGTTTATCTCTATAGCCCAGGGCATATTCCAAACCCAGAATTCCCAAGCGAGTATTAATTTTCATTCCGCAGCCCAAACCAAAGATATCAGATTTTAATTTATTTTTCTCTCTGCCTAACAAGCCCTGATCAAAAAGCAGGTAGATACGCGAATCGGGGCTTAGCCGATAACGCAATTCATAATTTATCCATGCCAAACGGTAGGAGCTTAATTCGTCTTCATAATAGCCACGCAAAGTTCCGTAGCCACCCATCTTATATTGTTGCCAAAGTTCCGCATTTCTGTTTTCCAGGTTTCTGATTTCCATTCCCAAAAAACCAACAAAGCGGTTGCTGAACGGAATATAACCTTTAAATCCTGCTTCGGTAGCTCCATATAAATGTTTTGTCAGATTGCTTCCGGTTAAGCGATAGAGTAATTGCATATCCATACCCTTATAGGGATTTACACCTCCCGCATAGTTACTGTAATTCCAGAAAGCGCCAACGCTTTGTGCTTTTTCTTTATTTATAATGGCAGGACGACGGGAACCGGGAGTTAAGGATTCAGTTGCCAGTTCAATGCCCAAACTGTGTTTCAGCATTTGATAGTAGATTTTCAATCCCCCGCGGGTTTGAATCCAGGTAGAATCCTGTTGAGCTCTATAAAGTTCAATATCTCCGGCAACAGGAATTCCGGAAATACCAGATTCGTGATAGGACAGGGAAAGTTCGCTATTGGAAGAGGGAATCTGTTTCCAGAAAAGCAGAATAGCCCTGTCTGTTCCCCATAAGTTTAAGAACTGCAAACGGATTTGCCCTGAAAATTTCAGTTCTTCATTCAGGCGATTCATTCCTAAAACACCTTCCAGATAAGTCATTTTGCTTTCTTCAATATTTATCAGCAAGGTATTTTCGTTAATTGGTTCTACATTGCAGGTGCGGATATAACTTTTGCGGCTGATGTTTTCTTCCGCCTGGGTTAAGACCTCGGGAGTGATTATTTCTATATTTTCCAAGCCAGAAAGTTGCAGCAGGGTTCTATCTTTGGTTACTTTATTACCCTTGAAGATATAGTTTTTTACCCGGAGGGGTTTACCTTCATCAATGCCAATATAAGCAGTTAGTGTCTCTTCCAAAACTAAAGAATCCAGCTGAATTTTGGCAAAGAGATAGCCCCTGTTGTTATATAGCGAAAGGGTTTGTTGCATAATTTTGGCAAGCTGATTCAGGCGGTATTTTTGTTCCGGAGAAAGAAGCAACAGCTGAAAAAGTTTAGCATTACTAAAATACCGCATTCCTTGAAAGTGTAAGTAAACTTCATCGGAAGGTGCTTTTTCCTGCATCTTAAAGAGCAGGGAAATAGTTCCGGTTTCATCTGGAATTAGTTCCGGCGAAGAAATAATAACAAAGTATCTGCCTTCATCCTGTAAAAACTTATATAAGTTAGCTGTAGCATTGGCAATAAGTTCCGCATTGAATTCCTGTCCTGTATGCAGACCGCTGGCTTTCAGCAATTCCGTTTCTTCAATTCCCGAAATACCTGTAAAGCTGATAGTGCCTATAGTTATAGCTAAAGCAGGCAGTAAGAATAACCATCCGGGAATAAGCAGAAGGAAACTTTTGTGATTTAAGCGAGCCACCTTATTCTCTATCTGCTTTCAGAACTGCCAGAAATGCCTCTTGGGGAACTGAGACCGAACCAATTTCCTTCATCTTTTTTTTGCCTTCTTTTTGTTTTTCCAGCAGCTTTCTTTTGCGGGAAACATCGCCTCCGTAGCATTTTGCCAAAACATCTTTCCGCACGGGATTAATAGTGCTGCGGGCAATTATTTTGCCTCCAATGGCTGCTTGTAAAGCAATCTTGAAAAGATGTTTCGGAATAACTTCAGCCAGGGTTTCGGTTACACTTTTTCCCCAGTTGTATGCTTTATCCTGATGGCAGATAAAGCTCATTGCATCAACCTTTTCTCCGTTAATCAGGATATCTACTTTCACTACATTTGCTTCTCTGTAATCCTTAAAAGTATAATCCAAAGAGGCATAACCCCGGCTAACCGTTTTCAGTTTATCATAAAAATCAAAGATAATTTCAATTAACGGCAATTCATAATGCAGGGCAACCCTTTTTTCATCTATATACTGAATATCTTTTTGAACTCCTCTGCGTTCCTGAACCAATTTCAGCACATTGCCAATATAATCTGTAGGCAAAATTATTTCCGCATCCATAAAGGGTTCCATAATGCTTTCAATTATGCTGGGATCGGGAAAATCAATAGGATTATTCACCTGCAGTTCCTCTCCGCTTTTCAGTTTTATTAAAAACCGCACACTGGGGGTGGTAGCCATAATGGGAAGATTATATTCACGCAGCAGACGCTCTTTCACAATTTCCAAATGCAGCATTCCCAAAAAACCGCAACGAAAACCATAACCCAAAGCGGCAGAACTTTCCTTTTCATAAATCAGCGAGGCATCGTTCAATTTCAGCTTGGCAATGGATTCCACCAAATTTTCATAGTCCTCTCCATTGATAGGAAAAATACTGCTATAGACCATTGGTTTGGGCTCTCGGAAACCAGGAAGCGGATTTTCACAACCGCCTTTGGCTAAAGTAATTGTATCTCCAACTCTGGCATCGGAGACCTCTTTGATATTGGCAATAATGTAACCGGCTTCGCCACAGGTAAGTTCATTTTGCGGAGAGAATTTTAAGCCCAAATAGCCGATTTCTTCAATTTCATATTCCCTTGCCGTGGAAAAGAGCTTTATTTTATCACCTTTTTGTAATTTCCCCTCAAAAATACGCACTAAGACCACCACTCCTCTATACATATCAAAATAGGAATCAAAAATCAGTGCTCGGGGAGCGGTTTCAGGATTACCCCGGGGTGCAGGTAAACGGATGACGACAGCATCTAAAAGGTCTTTTACTCCCTCACCGGTTTTGGCGCTAACTTTGATTATTTCTTCCGGCAGGCAACCTAAGATTTCGCATAAATCATTTTCCGTGCCTTCAATATCTGCTTTGGGTAAATCAATTTTATTAATTACGGGAAGAATTTCCAGGTTATTATCCAAAGCCAAATAAAGGTTGCTCATTGTTTGGGCTTCAATTCCTTGAGATGCATCCACTAATAGAACTGCTCCTTCACAGGATGCCAAAGCCCTTGAGACCTCATAAGAAAAATCCACATGGCCGGGAGTATCAATCAAGTTCAAAACATAATTCTGATCCTGATAGTTATGCACCATCCGGACGGCATGGCTTTTAATCGTGATGCCTTTTTCGCGTTCCAAATCCATACTATCCAAAACCTGAGAGACCTCGGTCCCTTTTCCGATAATATGTGTTTCTTCCAAAAATCTATCTGCCAAAGTGGATTTTCCATGATCAATATGTGCCACAATGCAGAAATTGCGGATAAACTCTTCTTTCATTCTATTTCCTTAATTTGTATCAAATTAAACAGCATCTCCGGGCAACGGAAAACTGGATTCCAAAAATACCTGCCTTGCCTTTTTGTCAATTATCCTTTTTTAGAACATTTTAGAACATCCTGTTTCCCAAGCCCGAAGCTGTAGATGCAAACATATCCTAAGAGTGAAGATTTATTTTGAACCATCTGGTTTTTTGCCAAATCAGTATATAGAAAAGACATATAAAGAAAATAAGGTTTAGCAGGTTGAGCAAGTTTTAAGGGTAGCCCCTTAGGGAACCGGAAACTTAGCAGAGAGCGGAGGGCGGAGAGCGGAGGGCGGAGAGCGGAGGGCGGAGAGCAAAGAGCCAAAAGGTTTATTTTTCTGCGTTTTTACGAGGGGCTTACGCCACCATCGCTATTTTTGTGTCGCCCTAAGGGGCTTTTAGCAGAGGGCGGAGAGCAATGAGCCAAAAGGTTCATTTTTCTGCGTTTTTACGAGGGGCTTACGCCTCCATCGCTATTTTTGTGTCGCCCTAAGGGGCTTTTAGCAGAGGGCGGAGAGCAAAGAGTTTGTTTTCCTTTTTTTTTTCAAGTGTATCACTTTTCGCTTGCCAACTCGTATCATTTTATATTGCCATCCACAATCTCTTTTTCTCTTTTTCTCTTTTCCTCTTTTCCTCTTTGTAAAAATCAAATCTCAGTGTCCTCAGTGTCCTCAGTGTCCTCAGTGTCCTCAGTGGTATCAATTTTTTCGGTGTCCTCGGTGGCTAAAAAACCTCTCTTTTCCTTTCCCCAAAACGAAATTAGCACTCATCTACTTTGACTGCTAATTTTTTTCTTGCTTTTTTTAAAACCCGGATTATAATATATAGTGAACGATAAAATGAACAGGAGGTTCAAAATGAAAGTCGTACCATATCGCAAAACAAACGAATTGAGACCGATGAGCAATATGCTCAGCTTATTCGACGAATTCTTCAATCGTTTTTACGAAGAAGAAGGAGAGGAAGATAATTTCCGGGCGATGGCAATTGATATTATGGAGCATGATAAAGATTACCAAATTCTGGCAAATCTGCCCGGATTTACGAAAGACGATGTCAAAATCAGTATGCATGACAATCAACTAATGATTGAAGCCAGTAAGGATGTAACCAAAGAAGAGACCAAGGGCACAGTTTACCGCTGTGAAAGATACAGTGGCAGCTATCGCCGTAACCTCTTGCTTCCTGAAAATGTTGAGGTCAGCAAAATCTCAGCTAAGATGGAAGATGGGGTGCTGAAACTTACGATTCCGAAAAAGGAACCCTCTCCCAAAAAAGAAATCACCATAGAATAAAGAACTATGGCAAAAAAACTACAGGATTGCGTCAATCGCGGCGCAATCCTTTTTTTATGAACAGGTTCTAAAGAACATCAATTTTCCTGCATCGCTTATGTTCTTCACCCCTTTTTCATTTATATTTACGCAATCTGTATGAAACAAACTTGATAAGTTCTCACTGCCAAAAATGTGCGTAGGTAGAGAACGGTTATTTTGGCAGTTACCCCTTCCCGCTTAGCACTTTAATCCGAAAGATGCAATTACTTGTTCCTTAATCATTTGTTTAACGCTGCTTTAACGCTGCTTTAACGATCCTTTAACGATGCCTTAACTTTGTTAAAGAAGCGTTAAGCAATTTTTAATGATACATAAAAGAGTGGTTCTCGAAAGGAACTTCGCAGTAACAAATACTAATAAGCAGTGGAATAATTAGCTGATGCGGTTTCCCCTTTGCTTATCCAGTAATCATTTCCCGATTGCCTGAATTTCGCTTGTGCAGGAAAGACCGGGGAAACATCAGCTCAGAAATGCTCTGCTAACTTTATAGAAAAAGCGGCGAGAGGGCTAACCTCCATTCGGATTCCCGCTTCAACAGGAAAGCTCAGCTGTTTTTCAATAGGGAAAAAGGGTTTAATAGCTATCCGAACAGGGAATTGCTTTTTGCCTCTACCTGGCGAACTCCAATTACTTTAAAAGTAAATTCATAATTGTAGGTGGTATTGTCAACGGTCACCGGCAGCAGGATTTTCAATTCTTTGCCGTTGAATCTAACTGCCTTTTTGTATTCAGTGGGCAAAAGAGGAGTGCGCACATAAACGCTTAAAAGAGTGGAAGGATTGGTATGGTCGGCAGAAAAGATGGTTTCCGTGAGATTATTTCTGGGAGCTATTGTGCTGGGTGACTGGGGCTTATCTTTTTCAGAATCAGAGGTGCTGGAAATCAACAGGCGATGACCAATGTTGTCGTAATCCATATACAGTCCCTTTTCCCAATCCAGAGTAATATTTTTATTAGAGGCATTGTAGAGGGTTAATTCAAAGCCATTTTCCGAGGCATACCAGATAGTATGCATAAATTCATCGTCGTAATGATAGCGCAATTTATCTGCCAAAGTGGTATCAGCCACGGGAGCTTTACTACGCGTAGTTTCATCTCCGCCTCTACTAACTTTCGTAAGGGCAATATCATATTTGGTAACCAGTTTGGTTGCCTGCTCTGAACCGGTTGTGGCACAAGAGGCAAGCAGCATCATAACAATGGCAAAGGGGATTAATAAATAAGCTCTTTTCATTTTAACTCCTTTTTTTAGCGATGATGATTTATTTCTTTCCAGCTATGACAGCATTCTGTCAAAACTTTTCGGTAATACTTCAAATTATGCAGCATTGGCGGTAAGCAAATCACTTTCCCTGCCCAAAAATTAACGGGAACTGCGTGTCCAGGTATCCGTTCTGCCTAAAGTCGGCACACCGATAAAATAACGGATAGTGATAGTATTATTGTTAACTAATTCTACATTAGCGGAATAGGTCTTTCCGCTATTGGGTTCATAGAATTTGCCGGATTTGTATTTGGTGCTGCCATCCTGAACAAGTCCGGTTAAAATAACCAAGTCCAGCAAAGGTCGCTCCCGCAGTTTTTCATCAGGATTTTTAATGTCCTTTGGGGGCTTGCCGTTTGTAGTATTGGGTTCTTTCAGCCAAATAATTTTGCCGGCGAATGTGCTGTCTCCGTTTTCATAAATCTCTATTTTCATTGATTTATCACCGGTTAGCCAATAGCCGATTAGGCGGTTGCTATCCTCTTTGCAAAAAAGCAAAGTTGGAAGGCATAAAGCCAGACCCACTCCGAGAATAACATATTTCTTCATTTTAAAGCTCCCTGGCTATAAAATTCCGCATCGCCGGTAAATAAAATCCACATTCCGAAGATAGCGTTCATAAGAAAATATATCCCGAATTTCGCTTTCCGCAAGGGCAGATGTTATTTCCTTATTTGCCAAAACATTATCCAAAAAACTACTATCCGTTTCCCGGGATTTCATTGCTTCCCGCTGCACCAGGGAATAAGCATTTTCCCGGGTTAAACCGCTTTGGACAAGATGCAAAAGCAACGCTTGAGAAAAAACAAGCCCTTTGGTTAGACCCAGGTTTTTTTGCATATTTTCAGGATAAACCACCAGATTTTCTATCAGGGAACAGGTTTTATCCAGCATATAGTGAATCAAAATGCAGGAATCAGGCAAAATAATCCGCTCCACACTGGAATGGGAAATATCGCGTTCATGCCATAAGGCATTATTTTCCATAGCGACTAAAGCATTGGAACGCAAAATTCTTGCTAAGCCGCAAAGCTGTTCACTAACGATAGGATTGCGCTTATGAGGCATCGCAGAAGAACCTTTTTGCCCTTTGGAAAAATTCTCTTCCACTTCCTGCACTTCGGTTCTTTGCAAATGTCTTATTTCCAAGGCAATTTTTTCTATGCCGGAAGCAATTAGAGCTAAAACGGAAAGAAAAAAAGCATAACTATCGCGCTGAACAACTTGCGTGGAGACCTTCGCCGGATGCAAATCCAGATACTTGCATGCCAGTTCTTCAATTTCCGGGCTTAAATGGGCAAAATTACCTACTGCACCGGAAAATTTGCCGACGCTAACTTCTTCTATTGCTTCGTTCAAGCGCTTTATGTTACGCTCAACTTCTGTAAACCAAAGAGCAAACTTTAAGCCGAAAGAAGTGGGTTCTGCATGAATTCCGTGCGAACGACCCATACAGATAGTATTTTTATACTGCCTGGCTTTCAGTTTCAGAATTTCCGCCAAGCGACTTAATTCCGTTAAAATAAGCTCCCCGCTGCTTTTTAATTGCATGCCGGTGGCGGTATCTAAAACATCGGAAGAAGTCATCCCAAAATGCAGCCAACGGGATGCAGAACCGATATTTTCCCCTACATTGGTTAAAAAAGCGATAACATCGTGTTTTGTTATTAGTTCCAGTTCGTCAATGCGGTTGCTGTCAAAATCGGCTTTAGCATTAATTGCTTCCCAATCCTCTTGAGGAATAATACCTTTTTCAAACATTGCTCTGGCAGCGGCAAGTTCTACTTCCAGCCAGCATTCATAGCGGTTTTCCAAAGTCCAGATTCTTTCCATTTCGGGTTTACTGTAGCGCGGAATCATTTTTGCCCCTCTTTTTTATATTGCAGAAAATCCTTCAGCAGCGATTCCAGATTTAAATTATTCAGTTCTTTTAAGGCATTTTCCGAGAAGGGCAGTTCCGCTTTCGGCAAAGGTCTTATTTGAGGTTGAATGTATTCAATTTTATCAAAGCTTAGGCGCAGAGAAATATTATCCTGGCTTTTAATAAGCAATTCTGAAAGGTCTCCCTTGCTGCTGTATAATGCTTTCAGTTCAGTTGCGGATAGGGAATCCGAAACATTATCCAAAAGGTAATCCTTATTGAAATTGATGGTAACTCCTTTCAGCTGCAGCTTCTTATCTTTAATAATTCTTTCTCCGTAAACAGAAACCAGAGAATCGGCATTGGCAGATAAACTTAAACTCTCTTCCGGTATGGCAGAAGAGAAATCCAAAAGCTCAAGCATCGGTAGAAACGGGGATTTTACGGCAACATAATTGCCAATGTAGATTGTTAGTAAGGGCTCTGCCGCCGAACCTAAAAGCCCGCCATCTATAAGATCAAAGCGGATTTCACTGCCCCTTTTGGCAGCGCTGAACATTTTACGGATAGCCAAACCTTTATAAGAGACCTCTGCTATCCCTTGGCTATCAAAATTTTCCCACTTTTTAAGCTGTTGCCGCAGTTTTTCTTCTTCGCTTTTACCCTTGGGTGCTGCACACGCAGAAATGATAATGGCAGTGATAATTAGAACAGCTATTAATGCTTTCTTCATTATAAACCTCAATAATATTATCGTTCAAAACCGGATGGAAAGCAAATTAAAGATGAGGATTGGGTGTCTTTTTGGGGTGAGTATTGAGTTTGTAAAAACCCCAGATAGCTGCAATAATCATAATTAAACTGAGGAACTGACCAATACTCATAAAACCGAAAATATAACCAAAATTGGTATAAAAATCAATATTATCGGGTTCGCGCACAAATTCTATTAAAAACCTGAAAACTCCATATAAACCAATAAAACTCCAGAATACCAGCCCTTCCTTTTTCAGCTTTTTTAGCAGATAAAAGGTAATAAAAAACATTACAATGCCTTCCAGAAACATTTCATAAAGCTGAGTAGGATGGCGAGGTAAATTATCTGCGCCGGGAAAAATCATTCCCCAGGGCAAATTTGTGTGCTTTCCCCATAATTCACCATTGATGAAATTACCTAATCTTCCCAATCCTAAACCTATGGCTACAATAGGAATAGAGACATCAGCAAAGGCATAGAAATTCAATTTGTGCTTATGACAATAGATTAAGGAGGCAATAATTACCCCTAAAGCGCCTCCATGAAAACTCATTCCCCCTTCCCAGACAGCAAAAATCATTAACGGATGAGCAATATAGTAACTCAGATTGTAAAAAAGCACATAGCCCAAACGCCCGCCTAAAACAACACCCAGCATTTCATAGAAAATGATGGATTCATACTCCTCTTTTTTCAGCTGGATGTTTCTCTTCTTTAAGAAGGGCTTATACAAAATGAAGGCAAGAATAAAACTAAGCACATAAAAAAAACCATACCAGCGAATATGCAGATTTAACCCTCCAATGCTAAAACTAACAATATCAGGGTTTATTTCAGGAAATTTAATCATCTGCGGGTTAATTCCGATAAACGCTGCACGATAAGTTCCACTGCCTCATCGCTGTTGCCTTCAAATTTCTCCACCTGCTTTTCGTGTTGAGGAGAAAATATATTCAAAACCTGCGTTGGCGAACCGTTCAGTCCAGTTTCTTTTTCGTTTAAACCCAAGTCGTCACAATTCCAAACCGTAAGCGGAACTATTTTGGCATTGCGTTTTCCGCGTAAAGAAGGTAACCGGGGAACATTTATTTCCTTTACTACGGAAATTAAAGCAGGAAGCTGCATTGAAACACGGTCAAAACCATCTTCCAGCAAGCGTTCTACTACTGCCTGTTGTTCAGTAAAGGATTCAATTTTACGCACAAAACAGGTCTGCGGAATATTTAAATGAGCTGCAATGCCTGGTCCTACTTGAGCTGTATCTCCATCAATTGCTTGCTGCCCGGTTAAAATCAAAGTATAATCCCCGATTTTTTTAATCGCTGCTGCCAAAGTTAAACTGGTAGCATAAGTATCGGCTCCGGCAAAACGCCTGTCCGATAACAGGATAATATTATCCACTCCTAAGGAAACGGTCTCGCGTAAGGTTGTTTCACACTGATTGGGACCCATACTGATGGCAGTAACGCTGCCTCCATATTTTTCTTTTAAGCGCACCGCTTCTTCCACGGCATAGGCGTCAAAGGGATTTAAAATGCTTTCCACGCCTTCCCGAATGAGAGTATTGGTTTTGGGGTCAATTTTAATTTCGGTGGTATTGGGAACCTGTTTAACACAAACTATAAAGTGCATTTTTCTTTCCTTTAATTGCCATAAAAATCGGTTATGGTTTTACCTATATATTCTTTCTGTTCCTCTGTAAGTTCCGGATAAATAGGCAGAGAAAGAACTTTTTCAGCCATTTCTTCCGCTACAGGCATATCACCTTTTTTGTAACCAAGCGAACTGAAACATTTCTGGAGATGCAAAGGCAGCGGATAATAGATAGCACAACCGATACCCTTTTCTTTTAAGTATGCCATCAGTTCCTCTCTTTTTTCACAAATGAGAGTATATTGATTATAAATGCTGACTGCTTTGGGGTCTATATAGGGAAGGCGCATTCCGGGAACATTTTGCAAGCGTTCATTGTAAAAAGCGGCATTTGCACGCCTGCCTTTACTCCAGGAATCAAGATAATCCAGTTTCACACTTAAAACAGCTGCCTGTAAAGTATCCAAACGACTGTTCAAACCAACCCATTGATGATAGTATTTGGGATTTTCGCCATGCACTCGCAATTGACGCAATTTAGCAGCATAATCATCATTATTGGTTAAACACATTCCGGCATCACCCATTGCCCCTAAATTCTTGGAAGGGAAAAAAGATAAAGTTCCAATATCTCCAAAAGAACAACTCATTTTTCCGTTCCAGGTGCAGCCAATTCCTTGAGCATTATCTTCAATAACATACAAATTATATTTACGAGCAATAGCCATAATGGAATCCATATCGGCACATTGACCGAAAAGATGAACCGGCAATATTGCCCTGGTTTTTTCCGTGATTGCCTTTTCCAGATTGGCAGGATCAAGATTGAAAGTGCGAGGGTTGATATCCACAAAAACAGGCGTGGCATTATTGCGCCAGATAGAAGAAGCAGTGGCAAAAAAACTGAAGGGAGTAGTTATTACTTCATCGCCTTCTCCAATCCCTAAAGCTTTAATGGCTAAAACCAGAGCATCGGTTCCGGAAGCACAACCGATGGCATTTTTTATACCGAGGTAATGTGCCATCTTCTCTTCAAATTCCTTCACTTGGGGACCCATAATATATTGGTGTTCAGCAAAAACCCTATCCAGCGCTTTTCTAATTTCCGGCATCAAAGGTTCGTATTGCGCCTGCAAATCCAGCATTGGAACTTTCATTCTTTCTCCTTTAATTTCTGGTAAAAGTTCTTACCCCGAGGATGATGGTAACAACGGAAGAGGTAAGGGTTACAATATCTTTCACATCTGTCCACATAGACCTGTCTGTTTGAGCAGGAACAAAAATAGTATCACCGGCTCGGATGGCTACATTTTTCCCGGGCTTAACCCAATTACCGCTGTTGGAACGAATTATTCTGCCTTTTCCCGCTTTCCGATTATTGGTATAACCCCCGGCTGCCTGAATATAATAATCCCAGTCCTTTCCTTCCACCCAGGAAATCATCCCGGGGTTTTTCACCTGACCGCTAACCCAAACCATATCAATTTGTTCCGGAACATAAATCCGGTCGCCGTCAAATAAATAAGGATTTGCCTCTTTGCCTTCGCTATTCATCATCTTCAGAGGGTCTATGCTGTATTTTCCTTTCAGTTGCATCAGGTTATTACGCAAATAGGAATATTCCAAGGGAGTCATCTCACTCATACTTCTTTGCATTAACAGTTCCAGATAGGGATCGGGATCGGCATTAACATTTTCGTTGTAATAGACCAATCTTTTAAGATCGCCTCTTTTGGTTAATCCGCCTGCTTGCTGTAATACTTCATACAAAGTAGTATTCGCATCTATAACATATTCTCCGGGGTATTTTATCTGCCCGTAAATCTTAATTCTTTGTCGGGTTCTAATTTCTGAATTGCAGGATATGAGAATGCGGTCATCTGCCTTTAAAAGTATATCAAAAAGAGCAGGATTTGCTTTCAGATCGTAATTCAAAACATCATAATCAATCCTGTTGGCTTGATAGCGATAGAGCTGAACCTTGGATATATCGGCATCAAAAGTAAAGCCAAGAGCCAGGTTAATTATCGTTATCAGCTGGTCGCCTTCCACAAATTCCATTTCCCCGGGTAGATTTATTCCTCCGCCAATGGATATAAAATTTTTGATGGCAGGCACAAAAACAACATCACCATCTTTCAGCAGAGGGTTTTGACTGATATCGCCCAAGCGATAAAACTTCAGCAAATCATAAGTTACCGTTTTACCCGCCCGCGTTATCTGGATATTGCGTAAGCCCCGATTTTTTTCGTAGCGGTCAACATCTTCTATTTCTTTTTCAGGACTGGGAGGACTTAATAATTCAGCAGGTTTGGGAACTTCAACCGGCTTTTCCAGCAAGACCTTCGTTTGTTCCAAAGCCGCAGTTTTATTTAGCAGTAAAAGATCGGATAACCGGTTTAAGGGTGTTATTTGATAAACACCGGGGTTTTCTACATAGCCCGTTAAGCTTACAGAGATAGGAATTGCTTCTTCCTGGGCAGGAATTTCCAGAGCGGAAAGAATTGTTACGCTCAAGAAGATAATCAGCAATAACCTATTTTTCATAGTATTCAATCATCCGGGTAATGATATCGTTCAGCTTCAGTTTTGGTTCCCAACCGATGAAATTATTAATTTTGGTTAAATCCGGTTGCCTGTGCATCATATCTTCAAAGCCCTCTTCAAAAGCATCGGCATAGCTCATATATTCAATGCGGGATTTACTATGGCACATCTCCTTAACCTTTTTTGCCAAATCAGTTATAGAAATGGATTCCGTGGTTCCTACATTGAATATTTCTCCGGCACATTCAGGAGTATTCATCAGTTTGGTAAATGCCTCAATAACATCAGAAACATCAGCAAAACAACGGGTCTGTTCTCCATTACCGTAAATAACCAGGGGCTGGTCTAAAAGAGCTGCTTTAATAAACTTGGGCAAAACCATTCCATATTGTCCTGTCTGCCTGGGACCTACAGTATTAAAACAACGCACTATAACTACCGGCAGTTTCTTTTCCCGATAAAATGCCAGAGCCAAAAATTCATCTATTGCTTTACTTGAACCATAACCCCAACGGCTGATATGAGTTGAGCCCATTAAACGATCATCCATTTCCGAAAAAGGAACCTGTTCACTTTTGCCGTAAATTTCGCTGGTGGAAGCGATTAGTGCCTTGGCTTTATATTTGTTACAAAGCTCCAATACATTGTCCGTTCCCATAATATTCGTTTTCAGAGATAAAAGAGGATTTTCAATAATGTATTTCACCCCTACGGCTGCAGCTAAATGATACACTTGTTCAACTTTGCTGATTAGCATTTCCATAAGTTCACGATTTAGCACACTGCCAATCGTTAAGTGAAAGTTAGGTTTATCTTTAAAGGACTCTATATTTTCCAGACGACCCGTGGAAAGGTTGTCTATCACATAGATTTCATTGCCTTCATTCAATAGCTTTTCCGCTAAGTGGGAACCGATAAATCCAGCTCCGCCTGTAATCAGAATTTTCATAATTTCTCCAGCATCTAAAGTCCTGTCCTAAAACGAATGTAGAACTTTCAGGCATAAGGTTTTCAGCTGGCAATTTTGTCAATGAGAAAGTGAAAATGAATGCTTAACTGACACAATAGGAAAAGAAATAACGAATGGTAAAACTTGACAAAAGAAAACACGCTTGAATATTTGGTTTTATGAGTAACCTTACTGCTGCAAACTACAAGAATGTAAATTACTGCCTGCAGTGCGGACATTTACTGGAGCTGAAAAAGGATAATGAAAATAAGCTCCGTCCTCACTGTCCTGCCTGCAATTGGATTTATTACAAAAATCCTATTCCCGCTGTGGCAATCGTGCTTTTTAACGAAAACAACGAATTGCTGTTAGTAAAACGCCGCCTAAAACCCAAAGCCGGCTTTTGGGCTTTACCAAGCGGTTATATGGAAATTAACCTCACACCTGAAGAAAACGCCTTACAGGAACTGGAAGAAGAAACTGGACTGAAAGGTAAAATTATGCATTCCACAGGTTGGTTTTACGGCACAAGTCCAATCTATGAAAGAGTTCTCAGCATAGGATTCAGGGTTAAAGCTATTGGTGGCAAACTACAAGCCGGAGACGATGCTGCAGAGGCAAAATTCTTTTCCTTAAATAATTTGCCTGTTATTGCTTTTGATGCGCACAGGGAATTTATAGCCAAAGAAACCAAGCTATAAGAAAAGAAGCCAGGAGGGCTGAAGGGTAAGAAAGAACTGCCTTATTTGTAGTAATATAGGGTTTGAGTAATTCCTCTGGCAGATTCGGAAAGGGTGTAATAGCTTTTGTTTTTTGCATCCCAACAGAGAGCTTCTCCTTGTGGCTCTGTAAGATAGGGCATAGTTTTAGCTTCTTTACTAAGGGTAATATTCTTTTGAGCGTCCAGTTTTGTTTTATATTTGAAAATTCCGGTATAGGTCTTCACCAATAGCTGTTTTCCGTTACTACTCAGGTCTGCGGCGGTAACCCAGGTAAGAGGCAAAGAAGTAATTCGTCTGGCGATATTTTTATCCTTGAAATTGAAAGGATAGGCAATGCGATAAAGTCCTACCTGTTCTTCCCTTTTACTGATAATATAAATATCCCCGGTTTCGGGTTCCAGAAAGATGGCTTCTGCATCGCGAGGTCCATCTTCGTAATTTATTTCAATCGTTTTAAATTCGCTGCTCTGCAGAATTTCGTCTTTACCTGTCAGCTGTGGTTCTCTAAGGCGGTAAACATAGACAGAATTATATTTGGCATTATTATCGCCAATATCGGCAATATAGATGTAGCTTATATCACTTAAAGGGTCTTTAGCAACAGCGATATCTTCCCAATCGCGATTTTGCACGCCTTTTAAGCTAAGGGTTGAAAGCAATTGTCCCTCTGTATTCAGAGCATAAATTTCAGCTTTATTACCGGAATCGTTATGACTCCATAGCACCTGTTTGTTTTGGATACCAAAATCTATGCCTGATGCTTCATTCAGGACATCGGTTTGCAGCACAAATTCTTTTGGGGGTCTATGTGCCAAAGCAAAAAGAGCAATAGCAGTTACCAGAATGAGAATAATAATCAGCTTTTTCAGCATTTATACCTCTTATCCATCGTAAGGTTGATGTTTGTGTCAACCCAACGGCAGTTATGTTTTATAAAAAGTGGGGAAGATTTATAAGCCGGATTCTGTTCTTGCGGTTTCCCGAAAGTGATGTTCATCCATCTGAGCTGTTCTTCACAAAACAGCTTTAGCTGCCTACCCGAAAGCGATGCGGGCAACATCATAGCTTTCCTATTTGGCATTGCACCGGATAAGGCATTCCTGGCTATCTTTGTCACCAAAGATACCGGTGGTCTCTTACACCGCCATTTCACCCTTGCCATTTCTGAAAAACAAAAATGGCGGTTTATTTCTGTGGAGCTTGCTCTGCATTACTGCAGCTTCCCGTTAGGAAGTATCCTGCCCTTTGGTGTCCGGACTTTCCTCTGCTTTTTTGGGCAGCGAACATCCAATCTTCCCTAAAGATAATATAATTCAGACCCGCTAAAAAACAAATTGGCAATTCCAATTTCAGCTTAGTTAGAGGTCTCTTCCGAATTATCCTCAAAGCGGTTCATCAAAATCCGTCCGCAATTTTCGCAGTAGATAATTTTGCGGCGCAACTGCAGTTCAATTCTCATTTGCTGACGAATCACAAAACCGCAGACACCACAGGAACCATTACGATTGTAAGCAACTGCCTGATTGTTTTTATGCTTAATCATATTTCCATAGTGTTTAACGATTTGCACGGGTAAAGTTCTTGCCAGCTCATTTCTTTGAGTGCGAACTTCTTCAATTTTAGATTCCAGAGAAGCGATTTGTTCTCGTAAATCCTTTTCTTTTTCTTTTTTAAGTTTTTCCGCTTTTTCCAGTTCCGTTTTAGCAATAGCGATTCTTTCTTTTACTTCATTTTCCTGTTCCATCAATTCCAGAAGTGTAGATTCCTGGTCTGAAATTTTGTCTTTAATATAGGCAATTTCGCTGTTTAGTGCCTTATATTCTTTATTGTTTTTAATTTCCGCCAGCTGGTTGCCATATTTTTTACTTTGTTCTTGCATCTGTCTGATGTCCATTTCTATCGTGCGTTGTTGTTTATTTATTTCTGCTCTTTCTGTTTCCACTGCAAGAAGGTTGGCAGTTGCCTGTTCCACGCTTTCTATAATCTCGTTAAGTTGTTTGGGTAATTCCTTTTGCAAAACCCGATAGCGGCCAATTTCATCATCCAGGGTTTGCATTTTAGCTAAAGTTTTCAGTTGTTCTTCCATCGTTTACTCCTTAAATAACAAACTGATATCCAGTGACTTATAAGAATGAGTGAGGGCTCCGGAAGAGATAAATTGCACTCCCGTTTCGGCATAAGCACGAATATTTTCTTCATTAATGCCTCCCGAGACCTCAAATTCCAGAATGTCTTTATATTTCTTTACTGCTTTACGAATCTGTTCCGGAGTCATATTATCCAGCATAACTCTATCCACTTTCGCTTTGGCAGCTTCATCAACTTCTTTTAAATTAGTAACTTCCACCTCAATTTTATAGCTGGTATTATGTTTTCTAATCCTGTTTACTGCTTCGGTAATTGAACCGCAGGCGCGAATATGATTTTCTTTCAGCAGCACCATATCAAATAGACCAAAACGATGATTGTAGCCACCTCCAATGCGCACTGCATATTTTTCCAGAGACCGTAAAAGGGGAGTTGTTTTTCTGGTATCCAAAAGTTTTACTCCCGTTCCTTCAATCAGAGAAACAAATTCTGCCGTCTTAGTGGCAATTCCGGAAAGCCGTTGCATAAAGTTTAAAGCAGTTCTTTCCCCTTGTAAAATGGAAGCAGGACGACCTTCCAGACGCATAATTTCTTCCTGCGGTTTCACTTTGTCCCCGTCTTTACTGTATAAAGTAGTTTTCAGCTCGGAATCTACCATCCGAAAAACGAGGCGAGCAATATCCACCCCTGCTAAAACACCTTCCGCTTTAGAAATAATATAAGCAACGCTAACTTGCGGTTCCAAATCAAGATAGCGGGTAGTTATATCTCCTGTGCCTATGTCCTCTTCCAGACCTCTACGAATCAATTCATCAATAAACATTCAACCTCCGAAGCAAAAAAAAAGCATTTGCGGTTTGCAAATGCTTTTTTATGATTATTTATTTCATTTCCGTTTAATTCGTCTATCTGCTTATTTGGATAACACATATATAATTTCCTCTTTCTTCTAAAACCTATATTCTTGCAACCTGCTAACTGTCAAGAAAAAATATCGTAACCGCCGGGAGTTTTGACTTACAATTTTCACCTGCCTTCAATGAAACTACATTCCATACATTTTTACGCTTACAACCGCTTTACTACCGGTCTCCAAACCGAAAAATTGTGAGTTAAAACAGAATTATCGCCCCTTCCAACCCAACAATCAATCACCCAATATCCACACAGTATAGAACAACAACCCCAGCAAGCGATAAAAAACTATCCCCAGCAATTATTTTTTTCCATCCCATGATATTTGTTTATCAATTCCTGTTTTTTTGCGTTATGCGGCTGATGAGATTCCCGTATCGTTCCCATATCGCGATACGAGAACGATACGGGAGTCATATTGGAATGTTACCGGAAAAATTTCGGGGTTGGCCAGGAGGTCAACCCTCCGGAAAAAAAGCTTAAAAGGGGGTTGACCAGGAGGTCAACCCTCCGGAATAAAAGCTTAAAAGGGGGTTGACCAGGAGGTCAACCCTCCGGATTTTTCCTCACTACCCTATACTAACTGTAATAAAAATGGAGGAATCGGAGGAAATATCAGCTTGCTTGATATTTTTGCCTTGACGAAATTCTGGCTTATAGATTGTTTACCTTCTAAAGAAATTTTAGGGGGCCTATAGCTCAGCTGGTAGAGCTACCGGCTCATAACCGGTTGGTCGGGGGTTCGAATCCCTCTGGGCCCACCATTTTTCTCCCGTTTCTTTAGCTAAAGACAGAAAAGAGGTAGTTAAAAAAATGAAAATCCAAATGCTGGTTATCTGCTTATTGCTGATAACTATACCCCTTACTGCCACAAAATATGCGGGAGAAATTTTTGCTCTTAGCCCCGGAGTTCTCTCTTCTGCAATGGGTGCTACAGGGCTCACTTATGAAAACAATTTTTCTGCCGGTTGGTGGAATCCTGCTTTGTTATCCATTATTCCTGAAAATGGAATGGAGCTTATGCGTTGTGAGCATTTTGAAGGTTTGATGGCACAAAATCAACTGAGTATAATTCTCGGTTCCAATACTAAGACCTCTTTCACCCTCAATCATTTAGCTATAGATAAAATAAAATTAACCAAACTGGAAAACCCGAATGACAGTTTAAGTAACGAAAACCGCCCTATTGTTTGGAAAACCGTTAGCAATCAGGATTTCATTCTTTCTGCCGGTATTGCCAGAAAGGTTGGCAAAACATTGTCTTTAGGAATTTCACCTAAACTGGCATACAGAACTTTGGCTGAAAATAGCGGTTATGCTTTTGGTGCTGACCTGGGTATGCTTTGGCAGATAAGTAATAAGGCACGCTTAGGGATGAATCTGAGAGATTTTTTCAGCACTCAAGTTCTTTGGGAAGGGGGAGAATATGAAACGGTTATTCCCAATCTGGATTTGGAATTAGGTTATAATTTTACTCCCATAAAGAAGATTCCGGTGCATCTTGCCTGGCGCAGTGAAATTTTGCTGGAAAACAGGGAGGCAACTGTTGAAGCCGGTGATTTGAGTGCTGATTTTCACGCTGGAATTGCAGTTCAGCCAATATCTAATTTACGCTTGCTTGCCGGCTATGATGTAGATTGCTTCACTGCTGGAATTGCCGTTTCCTATAAGTGTTTGGGCTTAAATTATGCCTTTCGTAACGGTTCGGAGGATGATTTGGGCTATTCGCAAAGGGTTTCCGCTTCCTACCAATGGTAAAAAAATCAATAGCTCTTTTAGGAGCAACCGGTTCCATTGGAATGTCCACTTTGGCAGTGGTGGAAGAACAAAAAAATCCTGTTGTTTTAGCTTCGGCACATAAAAATTACACTTCTTTGTTGCATTCGGCTTATCGGTATCATATTCCTACGCTTTTTTTCACCGGAATTGAGGATAAGGCGCTGCAGGCAAAGCTGAAAAGTGAAAATCCCACAATAAAAATCTATTTTGGCGAAACGGAACTACTGAAAGCACTTGAAGAAGAAAATTATGATCTTGCCCTGAATGCTATTGCCGGTTCTGCCGGATTGCGTTATAGTTATGCCATTTTGCAGCGTAACAAATACTTGGCATTGGCAAATAAAGAATCCCTCGTTATGGGGGGTCACATATTAACCAAAATGCTTTCCAACAAGCCAATTTTGCCTGTGGACAGTGAACTTAGTGCTCTGTCTCAGGCAATTGGAAAACACCCTGCAGGCAAAATCCGCTTTTTGCATTTAACCGCTTCCGGAGGTATTTTCCGCAACCTGCCTTTGGAAGAATTCAACAATATAACACCGGCACAAGCGCTACAAAATCCAAACTGGACTATGGGCGCAAAAGTTACTCTGGATTCAGCTACAATGTTCAATAAAGCATTGGAAACAATGGAAACGCATTGGTTGTTCAAACAACCTTATTCCAAAATTAAAGCGGTAATCCATCCCCAATCCATAATCCATTCCCTGGTGGAATTTGTTGATGGCTCTTTTTTAGCTCAGATGAGTAAGCCGGATATGAAGTTACCTATTTTATATGCAATTTCCAGGCGTAAAAGAGTTAAATCGCAACTTGTTAAAACGGATTTACTTTCCCTGCCACCTTTAACTTTTAGAGAAATTGAGCCCAAACGCTATCCCTTATATTATTTGGGTTTGGAAGCAGCCCAGGCAGAAGGAATTTATCCCACTGTAATCAATGCAGCAGTAGAAGCTGTCTCCTATCTCTTTCTGCAAAATAAAATAACCTATTTGCAAATGACGGATTTGGTAAAAAAAGCTTTAGACGAACAGGAACCTATCCCGAACCCCGATCTGGATACTATTCTGCACATCAATACTCAGACCTGCCAAAAAGTTCTGCAGTATGTAAAATAGGAAAGCAAGCAACCGGCAACAAACAGAGCAGATAAACAAAAGTTGGGGGTTACTGCACGGGTATAATTCTTTCTACCACAGGTGCCAGGTTAAAAGCAATCCTTAAAATTCCGTTGATATAGCTTATTTTGGGTGTCTCTTTATCAATACTCAAGTCCGGGAAAAATATTTTACGGTCAAACTTGCCGGTTTCAATCTCCATATTATAGTAACAAACGGTCATATTGGAATTGGGGAAACTGCGGGTTCCGCTTATCCTGAGATATTCAGGAGAAATAGAAACACTTATCTCATCCTTTTCCACTCCTGCCAATTCGGCGATTACAATCCATTCTGTGTCTGTTTGAAAGACATCGCATTTGGGATGCCAAACATCGTCTATGGCGTCTTCAATGGCTAAGGGGCTATTAGTTAAAGAAGAGACCTCTCCCAGCAATTTAAGCATTTCTCTTTGAATTCCAACAATGTTGGAAAAAATTCTTTCGCGCATAGTAAAACTCCGTTTAGGTTTAATACTCGCTGCGTTCTCTGAAAGTCCACACCAATTCCTGATCGCGAGCAATATCAATGCTGAAAGTAACTTTATCGTTTTTATCCTGGATGTATTTATAGTCCGCATCTATAATGCGGGTATTAGGAGAAAGCTGGTGAGTTACTTTAATGGTCTTTTTATCCGCAGAATTATTCTTTAAGGTAATCTGGATAAGGCGTTCCGTGATAGATTTGGTAACTTGTGTTTGTTCTTTTAAACGAGTGGAGGCAACCAGGTCAAAAGCAGTTCCGGTGTTGATGGAGATTTCTTCATTTTTGGAAGTATGTTCTATGCTGTCTTCGCCGATAAATTCCAGATTGCCGTCGCTATCTTGTTTATAAACCTTGATAATACCTTTGGGAAGTGGCATTCCGGCACCGTTTTCCTTAGTATTTTTGAATTTTATCATACTTTTTACTCCGTCACCATAAATGGGATATTCGTACTCGGAGTATGCCTTAATGTTTGTTGGAGGATACAATTCCAGCTGTTTGGTTTGATTATTGGCAAAGGAGACCTTCTGGTCTAAAGTATATAAATGGAAATCGTGAAAGGCCTTTTCTTCAAAGGTGGGAGCTGTCTGTTCTTTTGCCATTGAGGCGTCGTAAGCAATCCGACCGCCCCGGATATTATTATAATAAGCATTATAAACCCGATTTACATCTCCGGCTATCAGCTTTAAATTTACATCGCTAAATGCTCTGCCGGAAGTATTATTGATAGTTACCCAGGAATTGAAAAGTAATGATTTTTCGTCCCAAACGGTATTATAAGTTACATTCCAACTGAAACCACCGGTTAAATAAGTCATTTGCACCGGATATTTTGCTTTTTTAGGAGCAATGATACTCCAATGTAAAGTCGGTTTAGTGTAAAAATTCTCCGGTAGTTCAGCCAGTTGCAGCCACTGGATTTCGTCTTCGGAAATTACTAATAAACGGTCAGTTCCTTTTTCAATGATGCCAATGCTGCCGTCCTGATAAAACTTGAGAATACCGTTTAATTTGGATTGGTCGGTGGTAATAGCTAACACTTCCCGGTCTATATACTTAGCCATAATCTGCCACTTTCCGGCTAAATCATATTCATAATTCTGTTCGGCAACACGAATTCCACCACCGGTAACAATTACTGAAGCCGGTTCAAGACGGCTGGTAATATCACTATAGTTGATTTCCTGGCGTCCATCATTCAGCTCCAGTTCAAAACGGGAACGAACTAAAGAAAGATCATCGTTGTAGATGGTTAACCAGTCCTCTGCCATTAAAGGCAACAAGAACAACATTAAGGTTATCAGTATGAGGATGTTTTTCATTCTATCTCCTTATAAAATTTGAATCCTACTTTACAAGCTAATTATTTCGGACTTTATGTCAAGGATTATATCGTTATTTTTTATCCTCTATGCCCGTTGCAGGTTTTACTTATCCACCTTTTCACTTCTCCCTTTAACCTGCCCACCCGAAGAAATAGATTGACAGAAATAGAAATAATGATTAGGGAGTTTTAATTATATAAGGAGATAATAATGACCGCAGTATTAGTTTTAGGAGCTATGTGGGGAGATGAAGGAAAGGCAAAAATAGTAGATTACCTTGCTTCTGATGCAGATTTTGTAGTTCGTTTTCAAGGTGGCAGCAATGCTGGTCATACAATCGTAACCAATAATAATAAATATGTATTGCATACAATCCCTTCGGGAATTTTATATCCTGAAACCAAATGTCTTATCGGAGCCGGGGTGTTAATTGACCCGGCGGCAGTTATTGCAGAAATTAAACAACTGGAAAAAGCCGGCATCAGTTTTAAAAACCGTTTGGTTATTGACTTTCGGGCAGGTGTAGTATTACCTATCCACAAACAAATAGAACTGAAAAATGAAACCAGAGGTCGCGGGGTTAAAATTGGCACTACCCAAAAAGGAATTGGTCCTGCATACAGTGATCTCACTGCCAGATATGGTATTAGAATGGCTGACATTGCAAACACCAATAGTTTAAAATCCAATATTAAGAATTTGTATAGCTATCATCATATTGGCATTACTAAACTGGCTCTGGATGCACAGGTGGAAGAATTACTGGACTACTGGAAATTCTTGAAAAAATATGTTGGCGATGTAGAAGCTATGCTGCATAAAATTGCTTCCCAACCGGGAAAAAATATCCTTTTTGAAGGGGCACAGGGAACTTTGCTGGATTTAACTTTCGGCACCTATCCTTATGTTACTTCTTCCCGGGTGATGACAGATGCAGTAGGTATTGGAACCGGCTTTTCAGCCAGGAAACTGGATACAGTAATTGGCGTTTATAAAGCTTATACTACAAGGGTAGGAATTGGTCCTTTCCCATCCGAATTTTTTGATGACACGGCAGATTACATTCGGAAAACGGGAAATGAATATGGTTCCACAACTGGAAGGCCAAGAAGAATTGGCTGGTTTGATGCTGTGGCAGGAAGATATTCAGCTCGCATAAATGCTTTGGATAATGCAGTGCTCACTTGTCTGGATGTGCTTACAGGGATAGAACAACTGAAAATTTGCACAGGTTATCAATACCAAGGGAAAATTCACCGTTCAATGGATTTGAATAATACCCAGATGCTCCTTTGTAAACCTGTTTATGAAACATTATCAGGTTGGGACGCTGATATCAGTAACTGTAAAGAGGTGCAGAAATTACCTTTGGAGGCACGGTTATATACTGAAGCCATAGAGAACTATCTGCATACCCCGATTTCTCTTATTTCGGTTGGCAGAGATAGAGAACAAACTATAAAAGTTAAGGCAAAAAAGAGGTAAAAAAGATGTTTCACCGCTATCTCTTGATTATTGTATCGTGCCTTTTAGCCGGTATTTTATTTGCCCAGGCAGATACTTTATCACTTCCTCTTCCGCAATTCAGCAATCCTTTTTATGATTCGTTCAGCCGCAATTATATAGGAACGACAGCTGCCGGAAGAGGTTATACGGGTGTTTCCTTTCGGGGAGATATTGATAATGCGCTTCTAAACCCTGCATCCGTTGTACCGGATTCCTCACAAGTATTTGTTGAATTGAATATTAAGCCCTCTCTGGAGGCATACGGCTATCCCCTGTATGCCAATTACACTTCTTCCATTCCCATTGGTCTAATGGGTGTTAGCATTCCTGTGGACGATAAATTTACCTTCGGAATGCTCTATAATGTCCCCAAATCCATCACGCTGGAGGATTTCTCCTTTTTTATCAATCAGGGAGCAGATATTATTCAACGGTTTCCTACCTATTCTCTTCATCAGGCAACAGCTCTGATTGCTTTACATTCCGGACCTCTGCATTTGGGTTTGGATTTGCACAATCAGCTCCACTATATAGATGACCCTATCTATTTGCGAACTTATGAACGCATCAGGAAATCAAAATACTGTTTGCGTCTTCAACCCGGAATTATCTATCAGCTTGGTCCTGCCAATATCGGTTTCAGTATGATGCCCGAAACCAAATTTAACTGGAATTTGAAATATGCCAATTACGATTTTCTAATGCCTCTCTGGCTGACGGGTGGAATTGGAATTAATAAATCGGACTATACTTTTGCAGCTGAAGCTGAATGGGAACAAACCAGCGAAATTTGTGATGATTTTGACGACCACTATACCCTTAAAGCCGGCTTTGAAAAAATAAAAGGCAAAACTACTTACCGTTTGGGCTATCTCTTTTCTTCCAATGTTTACAGCGGAATGATTCATTTGGGGCAAAATACTGTTAATCCTGATACCATTAATGCCTGGAATTCTGTTCCAACGGCAGTTTTTATTGAAGATAACGCACAACATTCTGTAACCGCGGGCTTAAGTTACAGGCATAAAAACGGCACTTTGAATTTTGCCTTGATGCAGGTTATTATGGGCGATGTAAAGAAAACCCAGATAAACCTCTCCCTCAGTTTATACCTAAGCAGCATCTTCCGTAATAAGGAATACCCTCTCAATGAATAGACCGGTAGTAGAAATCCGCAAAATTGACAGTTACGATTTGCCGGTAATAGAAGAAGCTGTTGCCGATTTCTTCTTAAAGATAAAAAGCCAAAAAATAACACGCTGTAAAAGAGTATTAATTAAACCAAATGCCTTGGGAGCTTATTCTCCCGAAAGAGCCGTAACTACCCATCCCATTGTTTTAGAAGCAATTATCCGCTATTTTCAGGACAGGAATAAAGAAATCTGGTTTGGCGATAGTCCTGGCGGTTCTATGGGCTTTGAAACTGTCTGGCAGACCTGCGGATTTGCCGCTCTGGCGGAAAAATATCACCTTAAGGTTATAAACTTCTCCACTGCGGGCTTTAAGGAACTAAACTATAAGGGTCTGCCCATAAAGGTTAGTGAGGCACTCTTTCAATGTGGGCTCGTTATCAATGTAGGTAAATATAAGACCCATCAATTGACTGCTTTCACCGGAGCCCTAAAAAACCTTTTCGGCTTTGTGCCGGGATTGGTGAAAAGCGAATACCACCGTTTGTATCCTGATACCAATAGTTTCGCCAATATGCTTGTTTCTTTGTATGCCTTAATTGGTAACCGGATAACTTATAGCATTATAGACGGCATTACAGGTATGGACGGAACAGGACCTTCAGCTGGCAAGCCACATCATTTCGGGCTTCTTTTCGGTTCTCCTTCAATTCCTGCCTTAGATTATACTGCAGCCCGCATTATGGGTTTTCAGCTGAAAGATGTTCCCTATTTAAGTCCCGCTTTAGTTATGGATGGCATAATCCCTTCCCGGATAGAGATTCCTACTTCGTTTCGTAATTATAGAATTCCTGATGCCGATATCAAAAGCGTAAAAATAACCCAGAAGGCGCTTAAATATGTTCCGGATATAGCTCGTAAAGCATTTCGCAAGGTGTATTATTTCTATCCCGAGGTTAGTGAACGCTGCCGGCGCTGCGGAATTTGCGTAAAAAGTTGTCCGGTAAAAGCAATTTCCCGCCAGGGTGAAGATATTCCTGTTATCCATAAAGAACGGTGTATTAAATGCCTGTGCTGTCACGAACTCTGTCCCTATCAGGCAATAGACATCAAAAAGTCATTACTGGCAAGGTTAGGTGTGTGATGAAATCCAAATCTAAAAAGCTCAGTCCTTTTCTGCGATTTTCCTTTTGGGCAATAATAGCGCTTTTGCTTATCTGGATTTTGTTTTTAGCCAATAGCAGCTTTCTGAAAACCTGGAAATTGAAAAACAGGGTGGAACAACTGGAGAAAGAAACCACAATTCTCAAAGCTCAAAATGACAGCTTAGCACAAGAAAATGAACGCTTAAAAACAGACCCCGAAGCAGCTGAAAAAGCAGCACGAGAAAACTTTGGGCTTACTAAACCAGATGAAACCGTTTTCCGTTTTGTTCCGGCAAAAGATGATGCAACAACCAAATAACCAAACTCATATTTACAGTATATCGCTGTTCACAAGTGTAGAACAGGATTTACGAAATAAGCTGAAGGAAGCAGTCCACCGCTTAAGTTCAGCGGATATTGATTCCCGCTTGAAAATAATAGAAAAGATAGTGGATATGGTTATTCCTGCCTGTTCCGGTAATTTGGATAATCCCCTTTTCTGCGAATTTTCCGGCTTGATTATAGAGTATTTGCTGGATTTCCTGCTGCTGCCGAAGCCGGAAAAGGAAAGCGATTTTTATATCTTTCTCAGTTTTCTCAGTCATTTTCCCGTTACCCAAGATTCCCCTTATTATCCTTACATTCATAAACTGATGAATGAACAACAAGATAACGGCAGCGAAAGGGAAAATCTTTTCAACCGTCTGCAGCTGTTATATCTTATAACTGAAAACGGTGATTTTGCCAATGCGGAAGAGTTGCTGGAAGAACTGGAACCATTTATAAACAGCAATTGCCTGGAATTATGGTCTCTGCTGCAGCTTTCCAAAATCAATATCTTCTTCCATCAGAATAAACCCGCAGAGCTTTTAGAGACGCAGCTGAATCTGATTTTGGATACTTTTCAACGGGATAGCAATGATAGCGCCGTTAATTTTATTATCCGTTGGCTGATTACTACCAAGTGGCATAAACAAAACATCATCAAAAAGACCTTGCTGCTACGGATTTATAACTCTTTAGCCGAACAGAAATCATTGAATAGTGCAATGGTATTGTATGAACTATTTTCCTTGGAAGAGCGCTTGGTGCCCGCCGCAGAAAAGATAGAATATCAACGCATTTTAATTAAATATCCGGCTGCAGTATTGAACATTCAACAACTGCATACCCTGTATTTTTTTGCCGGATACTATAATTGCGGTGTTCTTTCCAACTTTAAGGATTCCATTCAGGATTACCAGTATTCCAATTACTTTTTGCATAAAAGCTGGGATTCTTTACTCAATCTTTCCCATTTTATGCGAGAGCATCTTGATCCTTCTCATTATTTCAAAGCTATCCCCTATTTGGAAGTCCGCATCAAAGAACTCAGCAATCAGGCATCGCTGCAAAATAATGCTTACATTGAAAGCTTACAGGCAAATTTCTATAAAATTGAAGAACTCTATGAGAAAGTAGGAGAACTGTCTTTAACAGACAGTTTAACCGGTTTACGCAACAGACGCTATCTGGAAGGCAATCTCTTTCAAATGGTTGTTTTGGCTGCCCGACACAATGTTCCTGTCTGTTTCAGTATGATTGATATTGATTTCTTCAAGCTCGTGAATGATAACTACGGTCATTTGGCAGGGGACTATGTTTTAAAAGAGCTGGCTCGGATTCTCACTTCCGAATTTCGTAAAAGCGATGTTATTGTGCGTTATGGGGGTGACGAATTTTTAGTTGTTCTCTTTGATGCCGATCAGAAACTCAGCTCTTCCCTGATGGAAGAATTGCGCAAAAAAATTGAGACCTCTTCTTTCACCTATCAAAATCAAATTATCACTTTTACCATCAGCATCGGTATTGCCTGTGACTTTCATCCTTCCAGTCAAACTAAAAACCTGGCAAAATGTATTGCCCGTGCCGACGAGGCATGTTATGTAGCCAAAACTACAGGACGCAATAAAGTTGAGCTTTATCAATCCAAAAGCAAAGTTCCGGAAAATAACTGTTAGAGAATAGCAATAATTTCTCTCTTGACATATATCCCTGTTATCTACTTTAAGGAAACCGTAAGGAGTTAGAATGGCAAAAATAACCGTAATAAACCTGAATAAGTATTATGACAATAGTGTTCATGCAGTTAAAGATGCAACTTTTACTGCGGAAGATAAAGAATTTGTAGTTCTTGTGGGTCCTTCCGGTTGCGGAAAAACCACTATTTTAAGAATGATCGCGGGTTTGGAAGAGGTCTCTTCCGGCGAAATTTATATCGGTAATACCCTGGTTAATAATGTTCCCCCCAAAGATAGAGACATTGCTATGGTTTTTCAGAATTACGCTCTCTATCCGCATATGACAGTTTTTGATAATATGGCTTTTGCCCTTAAAATGCGTCATTTTCCTAAAACAGATATCAAAAGGATTGTTACCGAATCAGCTAAACTATTGGGTATAGAAGCTATGCTGAAAAGAAAACCGGGTCAGCTTTCCGGAGGTCAAAGACAGCGTGTTGCCCTGGGTAGAGCTATTGTTCGCAATCCTAAGGTCTTTTTATTTGATGAACCCCTTTCCAATCTGGATGCCAAATTACGGGTAGCAATGCGGGCAGAAATAGTTAAATTGCATCATTCCTTAGGTAATACTATGATTTATGTTACTCACGATCAAGTGGAAGCGATGACTATGGCAGACCGCATTGTAGTTATGAAAGATGGGGTAATTCAGCAAATAGATACTCCCTTAAATATCTATAATAATCCGGCAAATATGTTTGTTGCCGGTTTCATTGGCAGTCCAGCCATCAATTTAACCCAAGGTAAACTGGTTATTAGTAATAGCTCTGTATATTTTAACTGCGGAGATTATCAATTGCAGCTTACTTCCAGCCAGGCAGAAACGCTGAAGAACTATATAGAAAAGAACATTATTATGGGCATCAGACCTGAGGATATTTATGATTCCCGCTTTGATGCTATGGCTGAATCTCCTCAAAAGTTCACTACCAAAGTGGATTTTGTAGAGCCCTTGGGCAACGAATATCATGTTGTTTTAACTACTGAGCACAACGAATATACGGCTCGCTTTGATCCCAAAGAATTGCCTAAAATGGGACAGGACTTAAGCATTACGGTTGATATGGCTAAGGCACATTTCTTTGATCCGAAGAGCGAAACAAACTTATATTAAGCCCTTAACTGCTCTTTAGTTACAATATAAAAGCTATGAGGCGCAAAGCAGTAAAACAGAGTATTTATCTTCGCCTCCTTATTTTTACCCTGCTTTGCCGCTGCTCTTTCCTTTCTTGCATTACAACCGAAAATTCTGCCTCTGCCAATGCCCTGTCCGGAATTACCATTCTCTCCGTTTCTCCTGCCGATTTTTCTCTTTCTCCGGTAATTGGCAAAAGCGGAATCTGCTTTAGCTGGCATCAACCCTTTGGCGTAAAAGATATTAGTGTTTATGGTTTGCATAGTGCTTTTCCAATTAAACCCTTGCTGATAGCTACGGGAATTGATTATCTTGCTCATCCCGATTATCGCTGGCAGGATGAATATTTAGCTCTTAGTGCATCCTTTTCTGCTTTCAGTATTGGCGCTACCCAACATTTGCTATACGAAAAAATAGAAGACCAGGTTTGGTTTACCTGGAAAAGCGATTTTGCCATTGCCTACAAGGAAAAGAACTTTGCCGGGGAAATCCGTTGTAACGATATTAGTTCATCTAATAAAGCATTAACGCTATCCGCAGCAGTAACCGCCGCTGAAAATACTACTATTGCTTCTGCTTATAGCTTTTTGCCGGAAGAGAAGGATTGTTATGCCTTGGCATCTTCCTTCGCCGTTGCCAAACCTATCCTTATTCAATGTTCCTGGCAAAGTGCTCCGGCTCGTTTTGGACTGGGGCTAAAAGTGCTAACCGGAAACTGGAATTTGATGTATGCTGTTAGAACTCATACGGAACTTGGTTTAACGCATCTTGTGGATTTGGGTTATGCCTGGTGAAGGTCTTTGGCTGTTTTCTTATCTTATTTTTGCTTTGCTGTTACCCCTTATTTTCTCAAATAGAAGAAATTCCCGAACTGGAAACCGAAAACCTGCAGGATAACTGGTTAAATCAATTCTATGCGGAACTGGAAACAGGCATATATAATTTAGGTTGCAACAGCCGGACTATCTATCAAGATACGGATATAAACAGCTTTTCCGATTTCCAATTGCGGCAAAATAACCTGCGCTTCAATTTGAACTTGTATCAATATAATAAATCGGAGCTTTATACCAATTTTCAGCTTTCCTGCCTGCCTTCCCGAAATAATTTTTCTGAAATTCATTTCGGTTCCTATCGTCCTGCTTTTGCCTTGGGAACTATCTTCAAAAAAAGCAGAGACGAATCCCTGTTTACAATTCAGCGGGCAGCTCATCCTGTAACTTTTTCTCCTTTAGGCACAGCAGCAATTTGGCGGTTTCATAATCTTTCCACCTTTTTCATAGCTTCAGGACAAAACCGCAAGGCAGTTATTCAAGAAGGAAAAATAAAATCCCTGGCTAAAACGGTTCCAGCCGCTAAACCTTGCGTGCAGGAAAATATTCTTGCTTCAGGAATTGAATATCGCTATAAAAACAGCAATTTCGCTGCTTTATTTTACAGGCAAAATTACAATAGAGATTTTGCCGATACTCTGCTGGCAAAAAACCTGAATGGCTACTCCATCGCAGCTAAAACTGCCGGAAAAAACTATACATTAACCGCCGAAACTTCGTTGCTTAAAGACAAGACGGTTTTCCAGACCACCGCTGAATTCCGCTACAATAATATTTCCCAGGAAATACGCTATTCCTATTGGCAGGGAAAACAAATTCCTGCTTACTCCGCAAAACCTTGTCTCTTAAGCAGCCAGGGAGAAAATCAGGAAATTGACTGGGAACTGGATTATTTGCTGCAGAAAAATGTTTTATGCGGAATGCGTTATGCCCTAATCCGTAAAAATAACGCCCTTAAAAGCCCTACCTGGAATTCCCGCACTATTCTGTATCTAACTTTGAAGCCAGCTAAGAATATTATTAATTTACAGCTGACCCGCTTAGACAGAGAAATTGTAACCACATTAGATAGCAGCTATATATCTACTCTTCCTGCCCATTATCGCCTACGCTGCAAAATTGAAAGCAATATCCATCCCAAACTATCCCTCGCTTTACTCTTTCGCTATCACTATGAAGATAAAAAAGAACTCCACAAAAACAGCTTTTATTGGGAAAACTCCGTGCACTTGCAACATAAAAAATTGGATTTTAACAGCGGAATTAAAACCTGGCAGACCTTAAATACCCTCATTCTGCCCGATCCGGAAACAGAAAATCCTGCAGGATTTACCACCGCAACCAGTGAAGATGACAGAATCTTTGCGGAACTTACTTTTAAGGGTAAGCTCTTTACCCTGAAAACTGAATTGCAGCAGTCCTGGTTAAACGGCAACCGCACTCTCTATCTATCTTTAAGAATATAATACCGGGGCTATTTGTACTCTGTGGCAATAAGTTAGCTTGCAAATAATGAGACCTTTACCTGTCTCTTTGCCGGGGATTATTCCCTGCCAAGGTGAATCTTTTATGCTTCTCAAAACCTTCTTTAACGACTCCTTAGCGAAGTTAAAGCATCGTTAAAGGATCGTTAAAGAGTCGTTAAAGAAATGACCAGGCAACAAGTAGTTAAATAAAATCCACAAAGTAATTACCTAAATCACGATAATGAACGGTGCCAAGATTTCTAATGTCGTCCTATTGTATTCTTCAAGATGTTATATAATCAGAGGATACATTTAATCGTTATTTCCGGTTCGCCGATATAAATACTATCCTGCAGACAATATATTTTACTTTTCCTGTTTCTCAAGAGTAACGAAGAAATCCCTGCCAATATTTTCTATCTTACATTGCCAGGGAGAGATATGGGCAAAAAGCTGATGCAATTGTTTTTCATTATAAAGATAAAGCGGGCATTTGAATTTATAGCGAATTTTCCGTTGCCAAGCCAAAAAGCCCTTATCCGAAGGAAAACTGAAGAGCACTTTTTCGTTTGCCAGGTGCATTGCTTTATCAATAACCGGTTCAGGATTTTTGATGTAATCCATAAACCCCATTAAAATAAGGTAATTATATTGTTTATCTTCCGGCAGGGTAGTAAAATCGGCTACTGCAAACCGGCATATTTTCTCCACTCCTGCTTTTTTTGCTTCTTTCTGGGCTAATTCTATCATAGCAGGGGCAAAATCTATACCATAAACAAAATCCGGAGAACCCTTTGCCAAAGTTATGGCATATAATCCAGGTCCGCAGCCCACATCCAGTATTGATTTTCCTGCGAGGGGATTACAGGCAGCGATTGTCTTTTGAAAACGAATGAGCATCGTTTGCCTGAACCATTTATTTATCAGGCGTTGAAAAGTGCCAGTTCCGCTACCGTAAATGGCATTAAAATCACCCGAATAACCATTGAAAAAAGAGGCGGTTTTGTTTTCCTGCATTTTATTCTCCTTCTCCCTTTGGGGCATCTTCCCTGGAAGTAACAACTTGGGATATAGTTTTTTCCGCCGGATAGGTTTCCATATATTGCCTGCAAGTGATAAATTTATTCTCAGAAAGAATGGCTTTTAATTTAGCAGGCACCGTATCCAAGTTTACATAACTTTTGAAATACGCCAACTTGTTCATTTTAATCCGCGGATGCCGGGGCTCCATTTCTCGCGGATGAATGTAAAAAAGAGTGGGAATTCCTTCCTTTTCCAGCTTTTTGTGCATCGCCAAAATAACCCTTTTGGGAAAAAGACGCAAATAACCACCCCCAAAAAAACAAATTTCTTTACCGCAAAAAGGCGCTACGGAAATAGGAAATTCACATATCCTTCCTTGTGCGGTAGTTACCCAATAGGGCTTTTTCTGCGTTGTTTTATAACCACCATAGTCCCTTTTAATCGGAAAAACAGAGGAATCGGCACGAAAACCTGCCTCCGCTAAGGTCTCAAAAAACCAGGGTGTCGCTTCCGTGAAAGAAAAACTGGGACTTCTAAATGCTGTAACCTGCTCGGAACTGATGTCTTCCAGAATTTTTTTGGACTGCATCAAATCGGCTGCAAATTCTTCTCTGCTCATTTTATATATGAGCCGATGATACATCCCATGCGAGGCAATTTCATGCCCCCTTTTCTGCGCTTCTTTCACTAATTGCGGATACTTCTTCGCGATGTAACCCAAAAAGAAACAGGTTGCCTGCACTTGATAAGTATCCAGCAAAGCCAGCAACTTCATAAAACCGCTTTCTACAATGCTCGGTAAAGAATCCCATTCTGAAACCGGCGGCTCACCTCTTTCTTCGGTTACATTAAAATAGTCCTCCACATCAATGGTGAAGATGGACTTAGGGTATTCTCTCATAACTTTTTCTGCTGCATTCCTCTTAAAATTTATCATCTTTCCAATCAATGGTTATGATAATTTCTCTTCCAACTTATTGCGCTTAGCACACTTGTCTATTTTACAGAACAACTTTGCACTCATTGGCTGAACCTTACAATTTTGAATGTATCATAAATAATGTTAGATATCTGTTCCATGATTGTCACATCAGGTTCGTTATTCCTCGCCACCGTTAGGTACTTAGCAAATAAGCGATTAATATGTTGTTTCGTTGCATCGCTCATACCGAATATATCAGGCATAAGTGATTTGTTTATATCGTTCGGCTCAAGTTTACTTAGCCCGTTTCCATATTCCCGCTTGCATGACTCAAGCATAAATATTGAAACATCTGACAATAAGTATGCAATGAATAATGTCCTGTCTTTATCTATTAGTTTGTTTAAATAGACGCAGTGAAAAGTAGTTAGATTTCTGACAAGAGCATCATTTAAAACGAATCTTGGCTTTTGTCTATTAAAAACACCAATCCAGAGGTCTGAAGGTGGTCTATTCTCAAGAGAATACCACGGCGATCTTTTTGATGTTAAGTATTTTCTATTAACACCTAATGACAAACCCAGTTTAAGGTATGCATCTATGGATGAGTTTGCCTCTTGAGTAGCATCAAGAAGATATACTTTTTTATCTCGGCTTAGTAATTGCTTAAAATCTTCGCCCGTGAATACTTGTGATACTACATCTTGAGCTTTGCCAATGCAAGGAATTAAGCATGACTGCGGTATTCCATTCTCTACTGCTTTTGTTCTGTTAAAAGTGAAGTAATCATTATCTCCTGTAGCTATGCCTCGTTTTACGGTTGCAAATAGCATAAATGGTACTAATCTACTGGACACTGTTACTGCAGGGGGACGATAGTAAACTGACCATTTTGCACGGGGGTCAAGATCCTTATGTTGGAAACACAACATATTAGAACTGTAAGTGTTTGTGTCTATCTCTGTTTGGTATTCTTTAAGCTCATCTGGATCAGAAACACTTATCATTGCTACAGTGTCAGTATTTGTGTCATTTTGCAGTAGCAAGATAGTTGATGTCGTGAGTGTTTTTGCAAAAGCCATGCAATTAAAATCTACCACAAACACATACCGTAGGACCTTTGACTCAATAAGAAACTTTTTTACAATTGTTCCATAATCTGAATTTAAAAATTCTGTTGGTACTATGTAACTCGCTCTACCTCCTTCTGTCATCTGCATTATAGATTTAACTAAAAACATCGTATAGAGATTTGATGTCTTCCTGAAATGAACTCCAGAATGAAATTCAACTTCGTTAACAACATCTATATTTATGTAGTCATGGAATTTTAAATAGGGGGGGTTGCACACTATCCCATCATACTTTCTGTCCCAATCATTGAACATATAATCATCATTTATAAGCTGAACATTTGGGTATTGTGAAAATAATCCTTTTGCCCAATCATACATCAATTGGTCGATTTCGTATCCTATAATTGGCGTGCTTTTATACTCGTTATAACTTAATATTTGCCTTGAAAAGATACCTAAGCCAAATGCTGGTTCAAGTATTGTGGCAGGATTAATCCTTAGAATCCAGGATATCATAAATTCTGCAATATCTATAGGAGTAAAAAACTGGGCGTATTTTTTCCGATGTCCTTCTGATACAATCCCATTGTATGTCTCCTCAATTGTGAGGTTAGTATGAAGATCTGAATCTACCATTCATTTATTCCCAACACTGATTTTAGCCCATCTATGTCTAAATAGGCGTAACCATTTTCAAAAGTGACATAAAATAGTAGTTGTCCTCTTGTAAGCTCTTTTCTTACGCTCTTGTGAACTGGTTCATCTACTTTTTGTGCTATTACATGAGTAGATCTTGCCCTAATTTTTATAGTTTTCTTATTTTGATTCGCTACATCCCCCTCAATGAAGTATTTTACTCCTTCATTTTCAGAATCAGTTAGCAAGGTTAATATATCTATGAATGAAATAGCAAATACTTTATCAAAGAAGACCTGAAAGTAGTAATGAGGGACATTAAAATTCTGTATCCATTTGTTTACTACCGTGAGGTCTTCTACTTTAGGAGTAATACTTAAGTAAGATCTTTTCTTAACATCTTGAAGGTTTTTCTTTAACTTCTTGAATAGATTGTTGAGTTCAATTAACCTATCGGTTGATCCCCAACCTGGTACTTTAAATGAAATAGCATTAAGAGTTTCATTAGTTATACTTTCCAGGATAGTTATATATTTGGATCGACTCTTGTGTGATAAAAGGTCTAAATATTCCGATAGAATTAAATCTCTTACAGCTAAGGCCTCTCTTGCACACTCGGTAACTCTATTCTGCATATAAGTGTCGTATTTATCTATTAAGAAGGCGCTAGATCTGATTTCAATACCTGCTATAGCATGTTTAACATAGTTATGTATAACATGCTCTTCAAACCTACTAATATCTTTGCCAAATTGCTCATTATAATCTTCTTTTCTAAAGAGCAATAGGTCGGGTCTTTTACCAATAGTGTCGAGCTCGTTTTGAAATGTCTCGAAGAAATCTGAAAAACCAGCATCTCCAGCAATAATATCATCAGATTTACCATACTTAACGGCAATGAGAGTGTTAGAAGTTTCATTAATTGCATTGAATATAATCCTCTCAGCCCAATCTCCCTGTTCTTTGTTTGTAACAAAATTAGAGGCAGCTTGAGAGGGAGCTTTAGTTCTAACTCTCGGAACATTAAAGTCAATCAAAGAGTTTGGTATTCTTTCTATTATTGCTTTCACATCATCTACATATGACATTTATTTCTCCATTATTCTTCAAAGTAAAAATCTCATATCTCTTTCATCCACTTATTTTTAAGCATTCACTCAATACAAAACTCATAAAAGAAGTAGTGAATTCTGTCAATCTAAAAATTTGTATGAATTCCCATATTATACTTTGGCTGTTTAAAAATATAATATGAATTCCCATATAATACTTTGGTTGGTTAAAAATATAATATGAAATTCCATATTGTATTTTGGTTGCTCCTTTTTTATATGAGTAATCCTGTCCAATGCCCTACTCTTTAAAGATATCAATATAGCTACTAAATATGAAAATGCGGTTCCTGGAGTATCCAGTTGTCTCTTGCAGGATATTTATATCTACAAGGTTATTAACCAATTGACTGGCAGGAACATAATTGAGATGGAGGAGGTCTTCTACTTGTTTGATTGTAATGACAGGTGCCTGATACAAATGCATCAATAGCTTTCGGGCATTCTCCGCTCTCCTTCCAAGTTTCATTAGCTTGTTTTCTGTACTCCTTTGGAGCTTCAGGATATTCTCAAATGTTTCCTTTCCCTTTACTGATGTCTCTATAACTGCCTGTAAGAAGAACCGTACCCAGTGATTAATGTCATTGGAAGCTCTTACCCGGGTTAGAGCGTCATAATACTGTTCTCTATGCTTCTCAAAGAATTCTGAAAGATAGAGAGTGGGCTTCAGCAGAAGATTATTACTTACCAAATATAAGGTTATGAGCAGCCGACCGATTCGACCATTGCCATCCTGGAAAGGGTGAATGGTTTCAAACTGGTAATGTAGCAAAGCACATCTAATCAGATGCGGTACCAGAATATTATCATTATGTATAAACTTCTCCAAATCATCCAGCAAATCCTGCATGTCATCTACATAAGGTGGAATGTAAGCTGCATCAGCCAAAGATGATCCCCCAATCCAGTTTTGGCTGGTTCTAAACTGACCCGGGGTTTTATGTTTCCCGCGCACATTATTCATCAGAATCTCATGGGTGTTTCTTATTAAGCGCAAGGAAAGAGGTAAAGTTGCCAATTGTTCTATTGCCACATTCATTGCCTGAACATAGTTCCGAACTTCCTGCCAATCATCTCTTTTTTCTGGTCCAATGGCATCAGCTTCTTTTACTACATCCTCTATTTCTGTTTTTGTCCCTTCTATCCTACTGGAGGTATTGGCTTCTTTAAGAATGTGCATTCTAATGAACAAATCCACATTAGGGACGATTATGGAAAAAGCATTCAGTTCTCCCAATGCTTGAATAGCTTTCTCCAGCATAACATTTATCCTTGGATCATCCCAAGTCCACTCCTGGTTTATCTTATTTGGCAAGAAGCTCTTATACTGGAACTGGTTACGATATATCCCTGATTTGAAATCTTCTAATTTCATCATATTCCTCGTGGGTTTTCTATCAATGTCTTAGCTTTAATGTGGTATGCAATCTCTAACTCCTCGCAGAAATCTATAACTGTTTTGACTGCGTCGTTATAAAATCGTTGAAAACCTGGATAGGTTGACACCAACTTGTTGTAATGCAATCTCCCAAAGATAATCCTATCAGTGAAGGAAACTTTACTAATTAATGTTCTATGTTGTTTCCCAAATGCTGGTGTCCATTCCAATTCATTGTTTCTCAGGTTTTTTAAAAGCATCTAATATCCTTTGTTACTCACAAGCTATGTAAAGATAAACAACTGCTTGCACTGTTTTCATCTTATCAATCCAAGTCAAGTTCTTTTTCACAAATACTATGTTCATACTATAGTCAAAAATATCTTGACTAAATATCAGGGTTACCGGATAGTGTCTCTGATGAAAATATAGTATTCAGGAAGGATAAAAATTATGATCCAAAACCTTCAACTAATCAAAAATCAAGCCCAGCTGAAAGAGATGGGCAGCCCCTTAAAATATAATATTCTGAAAGAATTGATTAAGGCACCGGCTACTTGTCAACAGCTTGCCACTCTTTTTGCCTGCAGCAAGCAGAAAATGCACTATAATTTAACGCAAATGCTTTCTCAGGGTTTACTAAAACTTGAAGACGATGCCTATAACAATAACAAAGAGGTCTATTATAGAGCCACGGCACGCAGTTATGTTCTGGATTTGGCAATTGGATTGGAAACCAATGGAAAAATATTGGATAACCGCAATATAATCAACAGCATTCTGGAACAGGAATATCATATCAATTTGAATAATATCGCCGCCAAACTGATTGAGGAAGCTTTGAAACTGACGAAAGGAATGCATTTGCTAATTACTACGGGAAAATTCAATTTGCCTTTGGTGGAAAAATTATTGCTGGAGGCAGGGAAAAGAGGAATTTACACTTCCTTAATATATCAGGACTTGGAACAGCTACAGGCAAGAGCGGAGCAATATTCGTTAATTGCTTTTCAAGCGGACTATGAAAATTTTAACCAAAAACTGAAAGAAGCGGATGTTTATTTGAACCTTAACGGAGAATCCAGAACTATAGAGGTTACCGATGAGGAAAAATTACATATCCGAAACCGAATGCTGGAAAAAGGACGCAAGATTATTAAAGAAAAGAAAATCCGTTTGGCAATGATGCCTTCTCTTTTATATGATACTCTTTCCGAACAGGCAATTGAAAGTGAAGTTCAATTCTGGCATGCTTTGGATATTAATTATCAGCTGCTTAGCGATAAAACCATCGCTTTATGCCGGAAATTCGTGAACAAGAATTATGTAGAAATTGAAACCAAAGGCGATACTTTTCAGTTCGGGATCAATAATATCTGGGCTGAATGTGGTTCTTTTGGCAGATGTGAATTTCAGTCCCCTATTATTAACCTGCCCGGAGGTGAAATTCTAATTATTCCCAAGCCGGATACAATGCAGGGAAAAATAGTCGGTGACCGCGCTTATGTTTTGGGCGAGGAGATTTTGCATCCGGTAGTGGAAATCGTCAATAATGAAATAACCGTTTTTTCCGCAGCCAGCAATCAGCATCAATTAGCCAAGGCAATTGAAACCGGAGGAAAAGACGGTAGAAAGGTTGCTCTTATCTGTTTAGGAACTAATGATAACATCCGCGGCGGCAATATTGATAATGCTTTAAAGCATAAAAGCAGCGGATTTATGAGTGTTTATTGGGGAAGTAATAGAGATGTGGGTGGAGATATTGCCGGAAACAATGAATGGTTCATCCAAATTGAAAACCCCCAGCTTAACTTTATCTAAAAAAAGAGGTCTATAATGAAAAAATCATTTTTACTGTGTCTCCTCATTTTCTGTTCTGCCATAGCTTTCGGGCAATGGCATATAGATGAGGATTTTGAAGGTATTACTACTCTTCCTGCGGGCTGGATTACTTATGATGACGGTGATGGGATGACTTGGCGTAATTTGGAAAATGCCAGCCACGCTCATTCCGGAACCCGTTTTGCCTTTGCCGATAACTATTTTCCCAATCAAAATTGCGACTGGTTGATTACTCCTCAAATATCTATTGCCAGCGGTGATTCCCTTAAATTTTACACGCGTGCCTGGTATGACACTGAAAGTTTGCAGGTTTATGTTTCTACAACCGGCAATGCCATCAGCAATTTCAGCACTCAGATATTGAATTTACAGGGCTTGGGAACTGCTTTTCAATATGCAAGTTATAACCTTTCAGCTTTTGCGGGACAGAATATTTATATCGGTTTCAAATGGCAGTGCGTTACTTATGGAATTATTGTGGATGATGTGAAAATAGGTCAGCCCGTAATTGTAACTCCCGAATTAAATCTGCCTGAGAGTTTTAGTTTCTGGCAGGGTGAAACCATAACCGTAGATTTTACTCCCTGTATAGTAGCTACGGATATCAATAATATTCAGCTTACCTGGCAAACTCCAGAACATATAACTATTTCTGCCACAGGTTTAGCTGTAACTTTCAGTAGCGATAACTGGAATGGAACGGAAAATATTGCTTTTACTCTTACTGATAATATAACCGGGTTAACAGCTACAGACACTGTTCAGATTATCGTGCATCCCATTCCTACAGTGGATATGGCATTGCAAACAATATTATCTCCGCAAAACAATGAGTATGTGAACTCTGCTTTTTCTCCTGTAGTAGTAGTAAAGAATAATGGTCAAATATTGTGGGAAGACCAGCTGGAGGTCTGTTTCAAAGTATATAACAGCCAGAATGTTCTTGTAGATAGTGTGGCTTCCTATTTTAATCCTGTTTTGGAACCTGAGGCAACTTATGAAGCTGTCTTTCCTTCTTTCAGCATTGCTAACGAAGGGGTTTATACCGGAACTTTTCAAATTAACCTCAGCGATAACAACCCCACCAATGATACCATCAGCCAAATCTTCAATGTTATTTTAAGAGTAAATACAGGCGGTCCTGATGCTTTTGGCTATCGCTATCTGGATAGCACAGCAGAAAACGGTCCTGTTTTCAACTGGATTGATATCAGTTCCACCGGCGCTTCTACAATTATGTATGGAGTGAATGCTTTTAACGGAGATGATAACTTTTCCGAACCCATTCCTTTTGGTTTTAGTTTCCCCTTCTACGGTTTGAACTATACCACCGCTTATGTAGATATCAATGGAGAAATTCTGTTGGCGGAAAACAATTGGTATTCAGAATATCCTGATAGCGGATGGGGCAATGACGGAAATATGTTTAACTATATGTATCCCATTCCCGGCTATACCCAAATGCCAGGTTTGATAGCTGTTTTCTGGGATGACCTGCATTGTGATCAAGGCAGTGGAGATATCTATTTTCAAAGCTTTGGAGAAGAACCCAATCGCTATTGTGTAATTCAATGGCATAATGTGAGGTTTCATGCCGGAACCGGAGTTTCCACTCTTCTGGATTTTGAGGTTATCCTGCACGAAAACGGGGAAATAGTGATGCAATATAATTCTACGGCTACAGGACAAACCGGAGCTAATGTTCCTCACGATAATGGCAAAAGCGCTACCGTTGCTTTACAAAGCGCTGATGCCACAATGGGCATCTGTTATTTACGGGAAATTGTGCAAGATAATACTTATCTCGGAGTTGAGCCAGCAGGAAATTTACTCTTTGATGGTTTAGCCCTGCATTTTTACAGTGGAGAAGATACACAAGCACCTGTCATTACCCATACTGCTCCTGGAAATACTTTCAATCCGTCACCTGTTTTAAAGGCAAAGTTCTTAGACCTTTCTGAACTTGCCAATGTAACTCTGGATTACAATTTCGGCGAGGGCTGGAATACTTTGGAAGGGGTGACAACCGGCAATGGCAACTATGATTTTGCCCTACCGCTAATCCCTGCGGGACATACTCTTAGCTACTATTTTGCAGCTGCAGACATTCACAACAATAGCTCATCTTTACCTGCAGAAGCTCCAACTGAAGTTTTTCAGTTCAAAATCTTACCTTCGCAAAATACAACGGTCTTGCTTGCCTATAGCGGAAAGCAGGATTATCAAAATACAGAGCTGCCGGTCTATATAGAACGCCTCAATAATGCCAATATTACTTACGACATTTATAACTGGGAAGAATATGCCGAATATACAATTCCAGATGTCTATTCTACCATTTTCGCCTATGCCAACACTGGAACTGCAAGTCCTGCTACTTTATATTTATCCCAGAAATTGGTGGACTTTTTAAATTCAGGAACACCGGACAACCGCAAAAATCTGTTTTTCTCCTCCGATGGCTATGCTTTCAGTCAAGCCGGAACACCTAATTTCCATCCTATGAATCTGTTATTGAATGGCTATTTAAGAACTCAATCCATAGCAACCGGTTCAGGAGGCGGAACTAACGGTTTGGCAGGTCCGGATGTTTACAGCTATCAGGAAGGCACAATTATGTGCACAAATTCTTCCCCCGTGGGAACTATCAGCACAGAATACAGCGTTTATGCCAATAGCCCCGATTGCATTTTTGCTTATGACAGTGTTCCCGATTGGTATGCAGATACGGTCTCCTATCCTGAAATCGGAGCAGTGAATGCTTTTATATTTGAAGACGGACCCGTAGGAGGTCATGCTTATTTGTATCATGGGGTTTGCGCAACCGCAGTAGAAACTCCGGCTTACCGGACTTTTTACTTTACCTTTGATTTATCGCAACTGAATAATTCCGCTCAAAGTTCAGCTCTCTTCAGTGATTTAATAAATTGGTTCGGCATTACTCCCAATGCCGTTACCGACAACGAAATGCCAATTATCCAAAGCAAACTTATGCCAAATTACCCTAATCCGTTTAATCCTAAAACTACAATAGCTTTCACTCTGGCAAAAGCAGGTAAAGTAGATATCAATATCTATAACCTGAAAGGGCAGAAAGTTAAAACCCTGTTCTCCGATAATCTGCTTCCCGGAAAGCATTGTCTTGTTTGGGACGGCAAAGACGATAAAGGCAGCGGCTTAGGTAGCGGAATTTATTTCGTAAAAATGCAAACCGGGAAAACTACTGACACCCGCAAAATCACAATGCTCAAATAAGGAATAACCAATGCGTAAATATCTGATTCTAACAATGCTGCTGTTTTCTCTGTCCCTGTTAACAGCAGGGGACTACATTATTGGTTCGGGAACAGGTAATCAAAATAATGTTCCTTTTAATGGTTATTATAACTTCAGCTGGAGCAGGTTCTTTTTTACTGCTGACGAATTACTTGCCTCTGGAATTGTAGATACCGTAACTATAAACAAAATCGGCTTTCAGTTGGTATCAAACACTTTTAATAATTATATAACTAACGACCAACGAATATATATTCATGAGTTCTATGACGAAAATTATCCTTCCAGCCCACAATATATGAATCCTTCAAATTATCCGATTGCCTATCAGGGAACTATTTCCTGGACAAGTCCTGGCTGGGTTTTTATTCAGCTGACGACTCCATATATATATACCTATAATGGCAATAGTTCTTATCCTAATGGAATTGAAATTCTCTGGGAAAATAGAGACGGTTCCTCTCAAAGCCCCTACCCGAGATTTGCTTATACCCAAGCAAGTGAAAATAGAGCTGCTTACAGATATAACAATAGTTCGTTTCCTACTGATTCCGGAACCAGAACAAATAAGAGACCTAATGTCTGGTTTATTTCTCCTGCTACTACAGTTCCTAATCCAGCGGTTAATCCTATTCCTGCCAATGGGGCAACCGGCGTGGAGATAACCACAAACTTGAAATGGAATAGCGGAGGAGGTGATCCTGATGATTACCTTGTCTCTTTGTATAGAACTGATCCCTTAACATATATAGTAAATAATCAAGTAACTACTTCCACCACCTATACTCTGCCGACTCTTTTGGATTATAGCACTACTTACTATTGGAGAATTATCCCCCGTAATAGTTTTGGCAACGCAATTGCCTGTCCTGCCTGGAGTTTTACTACTATACCGGATCCTTCTATTATGAATTACCCCTGGACGGAGAATTTTGATGGAAGCGAATTTCCTCCAACTGATGATTGGCTACGAAAAGGAGGTGATCTGGTTGACCCTATTCAATTGGGGGGTAGCTCATTATGGGAACAAGATGACTGGCTGAATATTTCTGGAACCGATAAAGCTGCCAGCATCAATATCTGGGGTAATGTAAACGGCTGGCTTATCACTCCGCAATTTCTGTTTACTGAAGATAGTGATTATCTCTATTTTGATTTGGCATTTCTTAAATACAATCAACCACCGACGGGAACTCCTCCTGCTTTAACTGGCATTGATGATCGCTTCGCCGTTTTAATTTCCGATGGCTATACCTGGAGCACAGCCAATATTATGCGGGAATGGAATAATAGCGGTTCGCCTTATGTCCTGAATGATATTAGCCCTTGGGGAGAAAGGATTTGCATTCCCTTAAACGGTTTAACCGGACATAAAAGAATTGCCTTTTTTGCCGGCTCTACAACTGCCAATGCCGATAACGATTTTATGATCAATAACCTTTATGTGGGTCCCTTAATTCCTGATCCACCGCAAGTGCAAATTACCCAAATTGGAGATGACCTCTGCCTTCTCAGCTGGAATGAATGTTCAGGGGCTACAGGTTATGATATCTATGCTGCCGATTCCCCTGAAGGTTCCTGGGAACTAATAGCTTCCACTGCTGAAACGCAATTTGAGTTATCAGCCCAGGAATCTAAACAATTCTATCGGGTGAAAGCAATCGCAAGATAGGGAAAACGATGTTCCAATCGTCTCTCTTAATGTAAAATGAGTGTTGGCGGAGTTTGCTGAGCTCCGTCTTTTTTTTCTTCCGGAAAAACGACATCTCGTTGTTTCATAGTTGACCAGGAGGTCAGCATTACGGAAAAACGACATCTTGTCGTTTCATAGTTGACCAGGAGGTCAACTTTCCGGGGTTGTGTAGTTGACCAAGAGGTCAGCATTACGGAAAAACGACATCTTGTCGTTTCATAGTTGACCAGGAGGTCAACTTTCCGGTTTGTGTAGTTGACCAGGAGGTCAGCATTACGGGGTTGTTAGTTGACCAGGAGGTCAACTTTCCGGTTTGTGTAGTTGACCAGGAGGTCAACTTTCCGGAAAAACGACATCCTTGTCGTTTAATATGGTTGACCAGGAGGTCAACTTTCCGGTTTGTGTATTGACCAGGAGGTCAACTTTCCGGGTTGATGGTTGACCAGGAGGTCAACTTTCCGGGTTGATGGTTGACCAGGAGGTCAACTTTCCG
>DAONFA010000004.1:51620-129959 GCA_035403355.1 Candidatus Cloacimonas sp.
GAAAAACGACATCTTGTCGTTTAATATGGTTGACCGGGAGGTCAACATTACGGGGTTGTTAGTTGACCAGGAAGTCAACTTTCCGGGTTTGTTAGTTGACCGGGAGGTCAACCATCCGTCTAAAAACGGTGAAAGTTAAGTTGACAATTTGGCTTCAAATAAAAATCCTGTTCAAAGAAGAATAGTATTAAACGGATTATTAGCACGATGATTGTCTTAAAGAATGTAACCTGCGGATATCAGGATTTTCCTGTTTTGCAAGATATTTCCCTGCAAATTGAAAGCGGAGAATTTTGTGCTCTATTAGGCCCCAACGGAGCCGGGAAATCTACTTTACTTTATACCATTATGGGTTATTTAAAACCGTCTAAAGGTTTTATCTCCATATTCGGCAAGGAAATAGCAAGTGTAAAACACTCCTGGTTGGCAAAACAGCTGGCTTTTGTACCTCAAGAAACCAGGTCTGAATTTGACCATACAGTTCAGGAAACGGTTTTAATGGGTCGTTATCCTTATCTGGGGTTGCTGCAGTCCTATAGTTCAGAGGATTTTGAGGTAGTTGATTCCGTTTTGGAAGAGCTGAAACTGCTGGAGCTGAAGCACCGCTGGCTTTCCGAAATAAGTGGAGGTGAAAAACAGAGGGTATTAATTGCCAGAGCTTTAGTTCAGCAGACACCGTTCATTTTGCTGGACGAAAGTTTGTCCCAATTGGATATCAATTATCAGATAGAAATAATGAAACTGCTAAAAGCCATTCACAGCAAAGAAACTAAAACGGTTTTGATAGTTTCGCATAACTTAAACCTGGCAGCCAACTATGCCGAAAGGTTAATTTTTTTGAAAGAGGGTAAAGTTCTGGCTTCCGGAACACCGGAACTTTTGATGCAAAAAGAGACCCTGAAAGAGTTGTTTGCCATAGAACTGGATATTATGCAAAATCCGCATACCCGACGCCCTAATATAATTTATCCCTGAGGTCTTGTCTTATGCAGTTCAGCCGTTTTTTTACCGTTTTCGTTTTCCTGTTTGCTTTTTTGGCAATGCTAAACGGAATAAAGGTAACCGGTATTGTTACGGATGAAGAAAATAAGCCCCTGGAAACGGTTCGCTTGGTTAGCGGGAAAAAAACAACCCTGAGTAAACAGAACGGCAGTTTTACCCTTGAAGTTACCGACTCTTTACAGGTAAACCGTCTGGGCTATAAAAAGCGAACACTGTCCTTGCAGGAAGTAAGATCTTTACCCAAAACAACTTCAGGAATTCACATAATTCTGCAAAATGAACCGATTCAGTTATCTACTTACCATGTTTTTGTGCACTTAAGCGAAGAAAATATTGCCGCTGCCGACCTGGTTACTTTACAAATTGACCCCGATAAACATTACAGCAGCGCTTCGGAATTAATCTCACAAACTGCCTCTTTTCAAAGTTCCGGCACTCTGCTGAAGGGTGAAACGGCTCAATTAAACATTCTGGGAAATATCAGTCGCCACACTTTAGTTTTGCTTGATGGCATCGCAATGAATACTTTAGGCGAGCCCTTTGATTTTTCCCGCCTGAATGTAGATAACATAGAAAGCATTGAAATTGTGAAAAATAACGCCAGTGTTTATGGAGGTGCTTCTGCCATTGGTGGCATCATAATGATTACTACCAAACAGGGTGCTGCCATAAAAACAAATCTGGAAAGCAAAACGGAATTCGGCTCTTATGGCTATTTAATGCAACAAATTACGGTTAGCGGTTTTAATCCTGAAAATTCCTATCGCCTCTGCCTGAATGCCTATAATGCAGATAACGATTTTCCCGTTCAAAAAGGAAACTTGATTCCTGAAGATAGTGAAACCATCCGTAAAAATAACAGTAAACAACAGCTTTCTTTTTCCGGTGCTTATTCAACTACCCTGGCTAAATTGCTGATGAGCATTTCTGCCGATTATTTAATCTTTCACCGTGAACTTCCCGGTCCGCTTAATTTTGCCGATTTATATTACCAGGCATTTTTAGAGGGCACCTCTATGCGTCCCCAAATTCGGTTTTCCGCTAATTTCGGCAATTTTACCTGGCAAAGTAACAATTGGCTAATCCGCGATGAGACAACTTATGATAATACGCAATCATTAATTGAGGGCTTCTCCCAAAAATACAGTCAAAAAAATGATAACTATGGCATAAAACAATCTCTCAACTATCATAAAAATTCTTTGCAGGCATCATTAAACGGGGAATATTCAAATAATCGCTATCGCTACAGGGATTTAATTTACCCTACCCAGGGAAAGATAGATTATGTTAGAAACCAGTTAGCTTTCAGTTTAAAGCTTAATCAGCAAAAGGAATTTGCCTGGCTGATTTTTGGTAACGGTTTGGCTGGTCGTTATGATTACATAGAGGATGAAGATGAATTTAGCGGACGGCTGGAATTTTCCGTTCGCAATTGGGGAACGAAATATCTGGAAACGGGGGCTACAATTGGTAATTCTTTTGCTCTTCCTTCTCCCTTTGATCTTTACTGGAAAGGGGATTCCCAAACCTTGGGTAACCCCAACCTCAAAAGTGAAAAAGCAACGGGCTATCAGCTTTGGCTGAAAGGCAATATACCCCAGGCAACCCTAAAAGCTACCTTCCATCAAAACAAAATTAAAAACCTGATTCAATGGCGGCAGGTGCAAATGTATGGTCCCGTCTGGAAACCAATGAATATTGGAAAAGCAGTAGTTCAGAACCTGGAATTGGAAGGTAATTGCCAACCGTTTAAACAATTGGAACTTACCGCTTCCGCTGTCTTCACGAAAGCGAAGGATACTACCTGCTACAGTTTTGCAGAAGCACCCAAACTGATGTATCGTCCTGAAGCTCTCTATGCTTTAGCAGTTGATTATCAACCGGGAAGCTTTCACTTTTGGACAAAATACAGCTACACCGGAAAACAATGGATTACTCCTGATAATTTGATAGACCCTATTTCGGCTTATGCTTTGGTGGATTGTGGAATAAGCTTTCTTTGGCAACAATGTAACTGGCAAATCACCCCGGCACTCACTATCAAAAACCTATTCAATGAAAACTATATGGTTCATTCTTATGTCCCTGAACCCGGCAGAACTTTTTATGCCACTTTGCAACTGAATAGATAACTTTTTTACCAGCAACAGCTTTATAGCATCTGATATTCATTTCATAATGAAAAGACATAAAAGGAAAATAAGGTTGAGAAGGTTGATGTTTCTTATGAACGACGAGGACATCGTTCTTCGTGGACAAAAGCCCCTTAGGGCGACACAAAAATAGCGATGGGTGCGTAAGCCCCTCGGGAAAAGTAAGCTCCAAGTGTTTTTTTCACTTTCCCGGTTCCCTAAAGCCCCTACGGGCAAAATCGGATGGTTGACCTCCTGGTCAACCCCTTCTTGTGCTTGAACGACGAGGACGTCGTTCTTCCTGAACAAAAAAGCCCCTTAGGGCGACACAAAAATAGCGACGGCGGCGTAAGCCCCTCGGAAAAAGTAAACAAAGAGTATTTTTTTCACTTTCCCGGTTCCCTAAAGCCCCTTAGGGCGACACAATGATAGCGACGGCGGCGTAAGCCCCTCGGGAAAAGTAAACACAGAGTATTTTTTTCACTTTCCCGGTTCCCTAAAGCCCCTTAGGGCGACACAATGATAGCGACGGCGGCGTAAGCCCCTCGTAGTTATAAAAAAATAATATCAAGGAGAAATAATGCCTGCATCTTATTGTCATTTGGCTGTTCATATCGTATTCTCTACCAAAAATCGAAAGACCTGGCTGAAAAAACCACTTGCTGAAGAAATGCATGCCTATATCTATGGTTTAATTATCAATTTAAAGGGCATACCTCTTGCTATTGGTGGAATTGAAGACCATATCCATATTCTTTGCCTGGCTCCTAAAGAACTAAGTATGGTTGAATTTATGGCAAAGTTAAAAGCAAATTCCAGTAAATGGTTCAGGGAAAAGACCAAATTGGATTTTAATTGGCAGGATGGTTATGCTGCCTTTTCCGTCAGTAAATCAAATTTGGATGAGGTGAAAGATTATATTGAACATCAGAATAATCATCATCATAATGTCACAGCGGAAGATGAATTTAATGCTTTTCTGAAAAAACATTGGAACCCGGATAAATTGAAGAAAAAACGATTAGTTTAATTGAATATCATTATTTTCCCGAGGGGCTTACGCCACCATCGCTATTATTGTGTCGCCCTAAGGGGCTTTCAGGATGCGGAAAAAATGATAAAAAAATATTGTAGCTTTCATTTTACGAGGGGCTTACGTCACCATCGCTATTATAGTGTCGCCCTAAGGGGCTTTTTTATTCGGAAGAACGATGTCCTCGTCGTTCAAGTATAAGAAGAGGTTTACCAGGAGGTCACCATTGCGATGCCGCCCTAAGGGGCTTTAATGTATCCTAACCCTCTAAACTTTCTAAAACTTATTTTCTTTTTTATGTCTTTTCAATATGAAATGTATATGAGGAGAGCTTTAAGCATCTAACCATCGGACACCATTTTATATATAACTGCCAATAAACGAAGCGATATATACCCTCCCCTAATTTATTTGAGTGGGCTATCATTTGAGAAAGCAGCTAAAATAATTCTGGAGGGATGCAAGTTTTTTAGAAAAAGAACTTGACCTGGATTAACAAGCTGGAAATAATGCAAATTATTGTTTGCTCCTACAAGGATTACGAGAAACGAGGGATATTAGATGCCCTCAACTAAAACAGAGAAACAATAAGTTGGAAGGGAAACCAACTTTTAGGTCTCAAAAAAGCGAATTGTTATATTGAATTATTAATTCATTAGGGAGGTAACCTTAACTCAATGAAAAATCAGATTGAAATTGACTTCCAAATTGATCCGGAGATGGAAAATGTAAGAATGTTATCTAACCCGGAAGGATATAAAGGGATTGCTGCTTTCCACAAGTATTGGGGTAAAAAACCTATTGAATGTCTGAATTTTATCATAGAGAAATTTACAAAACCAAATGATATTATACTCGATCCCTTTGTAGGGTCAGGTTTGATAGCTTTAGAGGCATTAAAAAGGAATCGTAAATTCATAGGTATTGATATTAATCCGATATCTATAGAACTAACAACACTTATGGCAAATTTGCCTTCATATGAAAGAATAAAGGATGCAGTTTCCGAAATAGAGAAGAAGGCCAAAGACCAAATAAACTCTTGTTATCAAACTCATAATAACTCAATAGCTACACACTATCTATATAGTGGTAATGCAATACAATCTGTATGGATAAAAGGGCATAAAAATCAAAGAATAGAGTTAAGCCCGGATAAGAATGATATAGCGTTATTAGAAAAATTTAGCGAGTATAAAACTAAGAATATCGGCAATCCACAATTCTTTCAAAATAGCCGAATTAATACAGACAAGACGATGACAATATACGATCTGTTTACTACAAGAGCATTGTTCTGTATTGATACTTTAATTGATCAAATAAATATGTTTGAACCTGATATCCGAAGAGCATTATTGTTAGTTCTCACATCCTCCTCCGGGCAAATGTCAAAAATGGTATTTGCCATAGCTAATAGGGGGAAAAAATCAGGTTTGAGCAGTGACAAAATTGAGGTAGGTAGTTGGGCAATAGGATATTGGCGTCCCACTATCCATTTTGAGATTAATGTTTGGAATTGTTTTGTGAATAAAGCAAACAAATTTCTTAAATCCCTGAAATATATTGATAAAAACCCATATATAGACATCTCCAAAAGTTTGGAAGATATTTTTGATTCCAGTTCAAACCTTTTATTAATTTTAGGAGATACGAGAAGTGAAATTAAGAGAATTAGGGATAATTCTATAGATTTAGTCATTACTGATCCACCCCATGGAGATAGGATTCCTTATTTAGAACTTAGCTCTGTCTGGAATGCTATATTAAAAGCTGAGCCCCAATATTCTAACGAAATCGTTGTATCTAATGCTAAAGAAAGAGGAAAAAATCTAAAGCACTATAATGAAATTATGGAAGAAGTAACAACCCAATTATTTAGAGTATTAAAACCTGATGGTATCCTGGCTCTGATTTTTAACTCAACTGACATAAAATACTGGGAATTTCTTATAAACGCTTCTAAGCATAATGGTATTAGTTTTATTGGATGTTTTCCAATGAATTATTCGGCTTCTTCTATAGTTCAGGATAATAGAAGAGGAGCGTTAAAACAGGATTTTGTGCTGATCTATATTAAAGGTCCAACTGCAAATAGAGAATCTGTAATCAATAACTTATCAAGTATTCCAGGGTGGTCAAATTCCTATCCGGTTAGAGTGAGAACGCAACGGATTGAAGCAAGGTAGCCCTTTTTTAAATAAAACTTGACGCGAATTGACAAGGTGTAAATAAAGTAATTATATATTTTCTTAACATAGATTGTGAGAAACGAGGGATATTAGATGCCCTCAACTAAACAGAGAAACAATAAGTTGGAATTAGCAACAACAATTGTGTCTCAACAAATAAAGAGTATACTGGAGGTAAAGTATGCGAAGCAAAAATAATTTACAGTCGTGGGCTGTTTTTTGTAAAGCAGTAAAATTGGCAGGTGATAACGCATCGGAGATACGAAGTATTATTGATAACTTAGATTTTCATAAGAAAAATATTGAGCTAGGAGATATCAACCGAATTAATGCCAGATACAGATTGGTAAAGGAGATTAAGAATATAGAGTATGATTCATATTCCAAGCCGGTTGCTGAGGCATACACTGCCCTTTTTAAGGCATTCCTGACATATTCTGTCTTAGAACAATACATGAAGTTATTGACTGGAGCGAATTCAACAGAACAAATATTAAACAAACCGAATCCGCTATATCCGGATGGGCAAAAGAATTTGGCAACAGCAATAAAAAATCTACCCAATAGTAAAAGATTCCTTGAGTTTGTAAAGGACAAACTATATAAACATAAGCCAGGCGATGATACTGCTGCAGAAAAAGAGATAGGGTATTATCTGGAAGGAAATGATTTTCAGCCAATCGCCATAATAGCAGCCGTGAGGCATGTTTTTGTACACGGTAAACTAACACCCTCTGCCAACAAATCGTATCCTAAAAATACGGCTAAAATTCTCAACATCTTAACAGACTCAATTCTCGAAGCCATAGATAATGATTTCAGTGAAAGAGTAGGCAATCATAAATCAACATAAACTTTTAATGGAGGAACCAATGTAATAAATTATTTACACATTAGCTTTCATTTTTGTTTGTGCACTTCTGTTATTCACACCGTCAGCTTTCTACTTGATTTCACCATTACATTCAAGTCAGAATGTTGACATATGACCAACATTTATGTGGCATCAGTCAACTATCGCTACAGATGTAACATACAATGTACACATCAGTACTGACGGAATTTTTTTCTGATGCAAACACGGTTGTGTACGAAAGTGTTTCAAGTACTCAGTTCAGACCATCAGTAGATTTGGTGATGGGTAATGCAGTTTACTTTTGGAAAGTGCCGACGATAGATCAAAATGGACAAAGCACTTGGACAACCACTTTGGGATCACAAACAGGTTGTTGGATGTTTTTCACAATACCAGTCAGTTTTAAGGATCACTTTTTGCCCTAAGCTGAGAGCATAAATCAAGTGTTTATCTAACCTTAATCAAGCGTTAATTATTAACGCTTGATTAAGGTATGTTAAACGGTAGATTGATGGCTTTGGATAAGGAATATAGGAAACAGCTATATGAGGATGTTATTTTCTGTTTTAACTCACAATTTATCGGTTTGGAAACCAGTTGTAGTGCGGTTGGAAGGGTGTGTGCTTTTTGTTTTAACTCACAATTTTTCGGTTTGGAAACCAGCTATAGAGCGGTTGGAAGTGAAAAAGAGGGTGGGGTGTAGAGAGATTGAAGGCAGGTGAAAATTGTAAGTCAAAATCTCCCGCCGTCTGCATTGTGACTTTTCCGAGGGGCTTACGCACCCATCGCTATTTTTGTGTCGCCCTAAAGGGCTTTTGGCAAAGGGCTGAGAGCGAAAAGTTTATCCTTGTTGTTCAAAAGAAACCAGGTTTTTTTGCGTTACCGCTTGCTTGTTGGTAATGAAATAAAGCGTTAGAGGTGGTTGACGAGGAGGTAACCATTGCGGGAAAAAAGCGGGAAAAGTGGTTGACCAGGAGGTCACCATTGCGGAAAAAGTGCGAAAAATGGTTGACGAGGACGTCAACACTCCGCACACTAAAGGGCTTTTTTATTCGGAAGAACGACGTCCTCGTCGTTCATAAGAAACCAGGTTTTTTTCGTTACCGCTTGCTTGTTGGTAATGAAATAAAGCGCAAGAGGTGGTTGGCCAGGAGGTCAACACTCCGCACACTAAAGGGCTTTTGTATTCGGAAGAACGACGTCCTCGTCGTTCAAAAGAAACCAGGTTTTTTTGCGTTACCGCTTGCTTGTTGGTAATGAAATAAAGCGTGAAAGGTGGTTGACGAGGACGTCAACACTCCGATGTTTACCTAAAGGGCTTTTGTATTCGGAAGAACGACGTCCTCGTCGTTCATAAGAAACCATTTTTGATTGCCATCCACATAAGTTGTTACTTGAATCCTTCCAATTGTAATTATCACTTATAGTTGTCATATTGGAATGAATACTTTAGGAAGATGTTTTTTTCTTTTATCACCCAAGCTTATAGAAAAAAACTTGACTTGGATTGATAATCTGGAAATAATGTAATTATATATTTTCTTAACATAGATTGTGAGAAACGAGGGATATTAGATTTCCTCAAATAAGCTGAAAAACAATGAGTTGGAATGGACACCACTTTTTAGGACATAGCAGAGAAAACTAATCCTAAAGGATGATTAATATGGTGTTTCAAGATTACTTAATAACAGTAGTGAATTATTGGCTTTGCTTAAAAGCAAAGTTTTATTAGCACATAATAAGATAAAGAGGAGTATAATATGGATTTAACTATTGATATTAGGTTTGAGGATATTATGCCCAAATGCGATATAGACGATTTGTTAGAATCCTTGGGCATTGAAAATGACATCCTTAAAGATTCACTTACCAAGTTAGCCAAAGCTGCAATTGAAGAATATATTTTAATGCTAACCGGTAACACGCTGTTCTCAAAAGCAGACGAAATCAAACAACTTCGTCTTTTCTTGATTATCCGTCGTTATTTTGAAGAAGAATTACCAACGGTTCAAGAGATATCTTATATGTTTCATATAACAGATACAGCAGCAAATACTTTATTAAAGAATGTTCTCTCTAAATACAGTAAAGGTTTAGAAAAGAGTTTGAATCAATATATTTACAAGATGTTAAAATCTGCAAAATACCGTGATAAAAAAAAGATTATGGTTTGTACTTCCCCAGAAATTCTGGCAAGAATGAATCAAAAGCTAAGCACTGAAGCCCCTAGTTTAAAAAAAGTAAATAAAGTATTCGGATCTGCTGGGGAAATTGAATGCAGTGAGGATACTTATAATAAACTAAAAGAACTATATGGACCTCAAAATGGGAAGTAATAATATTGCATTAGTATCACTAATATTGGTTATATTAGTATTCTTCCTGGAGGAAATACAACAAGAATATTTAATATTTGAAAACAAAAAAATACCTCCAACAGATCAAAAAATTGAAAGAAAAAATTGGCATTCAAGCAAAATGTCTATTTTCTTTAGAATTTTATTCAGCATTGTCTTTGAAATAGTAGTTATAACTGTTTATTCCAGTGTTGTTATTGATGTTTTTTTGAACTATAAATTTAGTTTAAAACATCCAGATATAAATTGCAGCTTATCTGTATTATTCTACTTCTCTGTAATTGCTTTATTGATATATTCTGTTAGTTTAATAATAAAGGTAATAAAAAAAAGATAGCCCTTTTCTTTGTTTACGGTATAAAACATAAACCGATTTTTTTAGGTTTTAACTCACAATTTTTCAGTTTGGAAACCAGTTGCAGAGCGGTTGGAAGTGAAAAAGATGGTGGGGTGTAGAGAGATTGAAGGCAGGTGAAAATTGTAAGTCAAAACCTTCCGCCGTCTGCATTGTGATTTTTCCGAGGGGCTTACGCACCCATCGCTATTATTGTGTCGCCCTTAGGGGCTTTTGGCAAAGGGCTGAGAGCTAAGGGTTTTTCAGCCATTTTTTGATCTCAACCCTCTAAACTTTTTCAACTTTCAAAACCTTATTTTCTTTATGATTTTTCTTTTATGTCTTTTCATTATGGAATGGATATAATTCTTTTACTTTATCTTCCAGCCATTCCAGAATTTCTAATTCCGCAATTGCTTTTTTCTTCATATCCTTACGATATTCAAGATAAGTGCGGGCTTTTATATCGCTGGATTGAGCGTAAATGGTCTTTCCGTCTAAATTCATAACTTGTATTCCTCACCAAATTTCTGTTTGATGATAAGTGAGAGTTTTAATTGCCTCGTAGGCAATCTCAGGATATATTTCATAGCCAATACCATTACGTTTTAAATCAGCAGCAGCAGAAAGAGTTACTCCTGATCCGGCAAAAGGATCAAGAATTGTTTCTCCAATATAACTAAACGCTTTAATTAAACGGAATGGAAGTTCATAAGGAAAAGGTGCTATATGATTTCTGTTATCTCCACTTCCCTGTGGTTTCATAACCCAAACATCACTTTTCTTAATTGACAGCCAAAAGTCCTTGTCCAATTTGGACTGTTCTTTTTGCTCTTTAGTGAGATGTCCATATTTATTAAAGCCCTTCTTTTCCGGTTTATCAAACTCCAGAATGAATTCGTGCATATTGTTAATTAAAATTCCACCCGGATAAGGATAAGTACCAAAATGTGCTCGGACGGCATTGGTTTTTTGCCAGATAATATCTCTTTTGAATATAAATCCTATTTTCTCACATAAATCTATGGTTCTTCCTACTAAATTTAAGGTTCTAAACTTCCCTTTATCTAACCGAACAGGAAGGTTCATAATATTGATAAATGCTTTTCTACCTGGTTGTAAGACCCTGAAAACTTCTTTCCAGACCTTTCCTATTTCCTCAAACCATTCATCTATGTTATGAATATTACCAAGATCATCAGAAACCGGTTCTCCTGAATACATTTTGGTATCAAAATAAGGTGGTGAAGTAATCATTAGATGGATGCTATTATCCTCTTGCTCTTCCATACGCATAGAGTTCTCTATATAAATTCTTTGAATTGAGCCATTGATCTCAATAACATTCACTTTTTCTATATCCGAACTTTTACTTTTAGTTTTAGGTATAAAATTTGAACTGTAGTCCTTTAACTCTTTCAGATCAAAGCGCATTTGTCCGCTTGTAGCAATTTGTGCTTTTATAAGATGTTTATTGACAATATTATGCAGCATCTCTACGGTTATCCCTAAAAATTTTGCTGCTTCTATGGCTGATAGATAAGTTCTATTTTTATAGTCCGTTAGTTCCATTTTTCGTTAACCAAGTTTATCCTTATGAATTTTGTGGTAGTTACAGAACAAATTATGCAATTCTTCCCTCCTGTGAATACGCATTATATATTCCTTGTAGAGTTGCCTAAATTTTAAAGCATCCATTTTTTAGACAAAGGACAACAAATCTCCTTCTCTCCCTTTATTAACAAACACTAAAACCGTTTTGGGGCTCTACCAAAGTGTAATTAGGCAACCAGATATTCTACTTTCTTAAAAAAAATCCCTTCTCACTATATTACTTCTATCCTATAAAAACCAAGCGTTAAATACTGTCAACGAAATTCACTTCCAAACTCGGATTCCTCTTCTCATAATTATTTTAGCTATTATACCCAAAGAAATGCCGGAAACCAAACTGGGGAGGGGACTTTTTCTTTTCCACCAGACCTAAGGTCTTAAAAAATATACTTTATGCTACAGCGGTAGTTGCAGAATCGGAATTCTCCGAATTATTTTACCAAAACCAACCAACAATTTACTTGACACGGGTGGTGTTTGATAAAAGAGAGAACTTGTAAGAAGAGTTTTGTACCGTCGCTCGCTGTAGCGCCAATTTCTTGTGTAGTGTTTGATAAAAGAGAGAACTTATAAGAAGAGTTTTGTACCGGCGCTCGCTGTAGCGCCAATTTCTTGTGTAGTGTTTGTTAAAAGAGAGAACTTGTAAGAAGAGTTTTGTACCGGCGCTCGCTGTAGCGCCAATTTTTAGTGTAGTGTTTGTTATAAGAGAGAACTTATAAGAAGAGTTTTGTACCGGCGCTCGCTGTAGCGCCAATTTCTTGTGTAGTGTTTGATAAAAGAGAGAACTTATACGAAGAGAGAAAAATGATGAAAAATAGATATTACATAATCCCGGGTTTAGCAATTATCCTGTTTTTGCTTTCCGCTTGTGAATCCGGAGGGAAGCTGCAGGTTTTTAACCAATGTTCCTATCCTGCCTATCTTAGAGTGGATAATATGGATCAGAAGACAATTCCTGCAGGGGAATCCGTTTCCTATAATATAGACACGGACACCCAAAATATTTTTACCGGCGAAGTGAAAAAGAAGCTGAAACTATGGTTAGTAGGGGAAACATACAGTATATATGATCAGGTGCAGAATATTTACATAGATTCTACCTGGATTGAAGTGAAAGCTGGTAAAACATACAGCATTTACCTAAATCCCAATCGTGCTTGCGTGAAGGTTGTAAACAACTCCGATAAGATAATCACCCAAGCGGAAATTTGGCAGCATAGTCCTTTAACTTATTATCAGGTAGGCGTTTTGTATAATATTTTACCTGGCGAAAGCAGATTTTTACGAGTGGACTATGGAACGAATTATTACTATCAGGTGGAATTATACTTGCAGGATGAATCCCATTACACTTTTGTAGATAGTGAAGAAATTTTAGGCAAAGATGAGCAGTATTTAGTTACTTTTAATGGAGAATAAAGCAAGCGGGCAAACTTGCGGGGCAAAAAATAAAAGGACAAGGAGTTAATAATGAAGAGGATCTATCTGGGCTTAATCCTTATCTGCTGTATTCTAAATTTAGGGGCAATACTTCCTCCGGAATACGCAAGTTATCCTTTGCAACAAGACCCGGAAGTAATATCCGGCACTTTGGATAATGGCTTGAAATATTACATCAAGCAAAATGCCAAACCTGAAAAACGACTTGAGCTTCAGCTTTTAATTGATGCCGGCAGCATTGTGGAAGATGATGACCAACGCGGTCTGGCTCATTTTGTAGAACACATGGCTTTCAACGGCACTAAAAACTTCCCCCGAACCGAAATGGTAGATTATCTCACTTCCATTGGAATGGGCTTTCATAATGGCTTAAATGGCGGAACCAGTTATGATTTTACCCTTTATGGCTTTAGTTTGCCTACAGACGATGAAACTAAAATGAAAAAGGGAATTTCCATTTTGTCTGATATCGCCTGGCAGGTAAGTTTTGACCCCTCTGAAATTGAACGCGAAAGAGGTATTGTAATGGAAGAATGGAGGTTGGGACAAAGTGCACAGCAAAGAATTGAGGATCAAATAGATCAAGTGCGTTTTGCCGGTTCGCGTTATGTTGAGCGTAATCCTATCGGCACAATTGAGAATCTTAAGACCTTCAAACCGGAGAGCTTAATTCGTTATTATCAGGATTGGTATCGTCCCGATTTGGAAACTGTCTTCATTGTAGGCGATTGTGACCCCCAAAAAATGGAGAACTTGGTTAAAGAATACTTCGGTGTTATCCCTAAAAGAGAAAATCCGCGTCCCCGCTTAAGTTATCCTGTTCCCGATAATATTGAACCGAGAGCGGTTACAGTTTTGGATAAAGAACAGCCCTACACGATGTTAAGAAGTACCTGGAAGGTTAAAAACGCTCCTCTAACTGATTTGGGTTCTCTGTATAATGATATGAAGCAGGATTTATTTTTCACGATGGCAAATGCAAGGTTGCAGGAGCTTAGTCAACAGCCCGATCCCTCTTTTTCTTATGCCTCTATATATAATACCAACTGGATGCGGGGCTTTAATGCTACGGAATGTATTATGTTTGCCAATGAAGGTCGCAGCGAAGATGCCTTCAGAACTTTAATAACAGAATTGGCTCGTATTAAACAGTATGGTTATCAATCTGCCGAATTGGAAAGAGCCAGGCAAATAATGATCAGGCAGGCAGAAAAAATGCTTGCCGATAAACCGACAATGGATTCCGAAGATGTAATTTGGGAGCTTTTGGATGCCGTAATGTCTGAAGATACAATTCTCAGCGCTGAAACCTATGAACAAATGCTGAAAGGGCTGATCTATGAAATTGCCTTAAGCGAAGTGAACGACATTGTTGATGATGTTATTACCTCTGAAAATCTTACTTTAAGTTTAGCTGGAACGGATAAACCAGGAGCAAAATATCCCTCGCGCGAGGACTTGCTGAATATTTATCAGCAGTCAATTGCTCAGGAACTGGAACCCTGGGAAGATATAACCGTGAATGAACCGCTTTTGGAAACAATTCCCATTCCGGGAAAAATAACTAAAGAAAAGGTCTTTCCCAAGTCCGGAATCAAACAATGGGTTCTTTCCAATGGAATAACTGTTTACAGCAAAAAAACGGATTTTAAGGCAGATGAGGTTATTCTAATAGCACAAAGTCCCGGGGGAAAGGCAAAACTGAAACCGGAAAATTATAAATCTGCCGACTTATTATCCCAATATTTCAGTGTATCGGGTTTTGGTAATTTTGATGCTCCTGCTTTGCAAAAGGCATTAGCAGGCAAAATTGTGTATGTTTATCCAACAATTTACTCTTATTCAGAGGGTTGGAGAGGTTCTTGTTCTCCGCAAGATTTGGAATTGATGTTCCAAATGCTCTATCAATATAATTATGCTCCCAGATATAATGAAGAAGCATTTTCTGCAGCTGTTGCCTCAACCAGGGCTCGGGTTCAAAACTATTTGCTGGAACCATCCAACGCCTTCTTTGATACTTTAAATGTGCTGATGTTCAATAATCATCCTCTGAAAAGAAATTTGCATCCGGAAGACCTGGATAGCGTTACTCTGAAACAGTTAAAAGATATTTTCCAAGACCGCTTTGGCGATTATACCGATTTCACTTTTTATGTTGTCGGCAATTTTGCTGAAGACCAATTAAAGGATTATTGCCAAACATATTTAGCCAATTTACCTGCAAAGGGAAGAAAGGAAAAAATGACCGATGCCGGCGTTAGAGCTTTTAACGGGAAAAAGGAAATCAGTTTCCATAAAGGCACTGAACGCAGTTTTGTATCTAATGTAACAAACAATAAGGCATCGTTTTCCCCGCAAAACAATGTGCAACAATCCGCTCTGCAAATGATTGCTTACGAAAAACTGCGGGAAAATGTCCGCGAAAATATGAGCGGTGCTTATGTTGTTGAAATTCAGAGTTTTTATGACTTTCTGCCTAAACCTGGTGTTTTCACTTTAACTTTGATGGGTTGTGATCCTGAAAGAGCCAAGGAATTGAACGCCGCTATCTTTGCCACTTTGGATAGCTTGAAAAACGGACTTTTTGCGGATAAATATATAGAATCCACTAAAACCACTCTGCATAAAAGGTATGAAGAAAACATCAAGTCCAATAGATACTGGGTGAATAATATGAGTGAGAATATTTCTTACGGCTTACCGATTGACTGTTTTCTGGATTATCCTGTGCTGTATGACAAACTGGATAAGAAAGCTATAACCAAAACCGCTAAACAGTATTTCGTTTTTGATAAATCCCTGCTTTCGGTGTATATGTTTCCGGAAAAAGAGAATCGCTAACAGAAGGATTTAAGCCACCGAAAAAACCGAATTGGGTGAAGGGTGAACGGTGAACGGTGAAGGGATTGAGAGAGATGGCGAGATGGCGAGATGGCGAGATGGAAAGAGAGAGATAGCGAGATGGTTATTTTTAGCTACCGAAAAAACCGAATACACCGAAAGATTTTTTACAAAGAGAGAAAGAGAAAAAGAGAAAAAGAGATTTTTTAAACAAAGAGAGAAAGAGGAAAAGAGGAAAAGAGATTGAATGGAGAATGGAGATACCTTATAGCCCCTTAGGGCGACACTATAATAGCGATGGAGGCGTAAGCCCCTCGAAAAATGCGGGAAAAAATATCTCTCTGCCCTCCGCTCTCCGCTCTCCGCCAAAAGCTCTTCTTTCCGGAGGGACGATGTCCTCATCGTCCCTGCTTAAAAAAAGTGGTTGACCAGGAGGTCAACCCTCCGATGTCTCTCTTTAGGGCAACACTATAAAAGCCGCTATCTTTTTTTTATCCAAAAAAGAATGAAGAATTACCTATAGAACAACAATTTTGCGCGTAACGGGTTTTTCTCCTTTAACCTTAATCTTCAGGAAATAGATGCCTGAAGAACTGCGTTTACCTTTGTTATCTATCCCGTTCCAGAGAAATGTCTTTTCTTCCTGCAGCTTTTTTCTTAAAACCAATTGCCCTTTCAGGTTATAAACTTCCACTATAGAAGAGCTATTTTCCGCATTTTTAACTTCCACTTTTAGAACCGAGCCCGATATAAAACTAACCGGATTAGGATATACAGCTACGCTTACAGGTTTCTGAATAGGGTCTTCATTCCCTACATAAATTACGGTAACATAGTTACTTGGTTCCGATTCATTTATTCCATCTGTAGCAGTTACATAAAAGTATGTAGTAATTTGAGGATTAAAGTTAGTAACGATATAATCGCTATGGGAAAAAGGCATTTCATCTAAAAAGACCCCGTTTTCATATATCCGATAGTGAGTCCAGCTGTAATTTCCCTGTGCCGGTGCCTGCCAAAATAGTTGAATATGAATATGAATATCAATATCGGGGTTAAAGGCAAGAAAAGAAGGAATTTCATTTAGCGGCTCAGGTATAAAGAAAGTAACATTACCTTCTGTTAGAGGGTCATTATTATCCGGTATATGAATTATGTTGTCCGTGGCTATGGTATAATGATTTTGGTAGTGAAAAAGCGTTTCTTCCAGCCCTTTCATCCGTTTATCAACAACATTTCCTGCGAAGTCCTTCCGGGTAAAAAGTAAATAAGGAGGTGCACCATATTCCGTAACACAATTATTAACTTGCACTTCGGTAGTTACAATAATATTTCCCGGATAGCCCACTTCGGTCTCTTGCCAGCTGTCCCCAGCATTGATATGCAGATATTTTCTATAAACAATTCCCCAAGGCAGTTCTGTAACCACTTCCCCTGTGGGAGTTCGCCAAAAGTTTCTTCTCAGATATAGATAATCACCTTCAGCATAAACCCAGTCCAATTTATCATAGCCATATAAACCCTTGCCTGTTAATATAGGATATTCTGTTACACTATTCTCCTGCATTGGCTCCCCTACATATTCATAACGAGCCAGAGGACTATCTGTAACTTCAATTATACCGATATTTACTATATATCCAGAATGAGGTGAAAAAACAGTAGGATTAAGATAACCACCGGCACAACCATAGAGTTCTTTTCCTGTCCCTGCTTCGGTTAGAACAACCTGGGCATAAAAAACGGTATTGATATCCGTTTCAAAGGAATAAGAAAGTTGCGAAAGAGGAATTGTAACATAGATATACCTATCAACAAAAGTGATCAGTTCCAAGCGTGCTGAAGCAATTTGTGCTGTTCCAGTATAAATATAACTGCCTGTGATAGTTGTATTTTGCAGAGGAATAATAAAAGGTTCAAAATCCACAGTCGGCAAAGCTGCATTATCATTGTGGTCATTGATGGTTTGGGCAATTTCTGCTTCCGTAGCAAACCCCCAATTGTTATTTTCTGCCATAATAATAAAATTGGCATTAGGATAAGCATCGCAATAAACGGAATTATTGTGATTGTTAACATCAATATTGTTGATAATGGTATTTTCGCCCTGAGCCCAAATATGATTTAAAGTTAGATCTCCCAAAACAGGTTTGCCATTATTAGTAATGTAAAAACCGGTATAATTACCCTCAATATGATTGCGTTCAAAATAGGGCACGGAAGTTACTCCCGAAACCATTACTCCTGCTCCGGAATTCATATCTCCAGGAATAAAATTGTAGTTAATTTGATTATCAGCTACATAACCTGATGCCTGCAAAAGATAGATTCCGGTGTAGTTATACTCAATGATATTATGCAAAATTTGCGGATTGATAGAACCCGAAGAAGCAATATCCCAAGCCGAAATTCCCTGCTTGTAGTTGTGATGAATATGATTATATAAGATATTGGGATTGCACTGATTTACGCCTGATTGATTGCCCATTTGAATAGCTGCCCGAAATTGAGCTCCCGTTCCATTATAACGGATTTCATTGTATCTGATATAGGCATTGCTATTGGAAGTGACAAGAATCGCATTTTGGGTGCAGTTTTCAATTAAACAATACTCCACTACATTAGGCAAAGGAACTGCCGACCCGATGCCATAAAACTCCATTCCTTTTTCACATAAGTTTATATGACAGTGAGAGATAGCGATAGGGGAATTGATAGTGCGCACTCCATAAGTGGCATACTCAAGATAAACATAATTCAAATGACTGGTATGCTGTAAATCCTCAAAACGCAAACCAGGCCAGAGAGTAGTCGGATTTGCCTGCATATTTAAAATTCGGATACTATCTACCTCTGTTCCATAGGCATTTAATATTCCCTCCACGGTAATTTGATAGGAGCCCAAAAGGTGAATTTCTACCCCTGCCTGAATAATTAAAGAATCGGATGCAGGAACAGTTATTGCTCCAATTACTTCGTAAGGATTGTTTACAGGAGACCAAATTCCACTTTGGTTTCCACTCACTTGAATGGCAAAGCTTAAGGAAATTAGGGTTGTAATAATAAGAATAAAAGCTATGCGTTTCATAATAATCACCTCCCTGCAGGTTTGGAACTGGCGAATTCCCTTTCGGAAAACCGCACCAGAAAAATTACTTTAAGAAAATAAAACATCGTGGCAAAGCGGATATAAATACTATCGCTTTGCCACTTTAAGAAACTATAACTATCCGTTACAGTTAGTTATTCGGAAATTGCCTGAACCGGACAGGTTGCAATGCAAGCACCGCAATCAATGCAAAGAGAACCGTCACACTCTGCTTTATCATTTACCATTTTTAAAGCAGTAACCGGACAAACATCAACGCAGGCACCGCATCCGATGCAGGTTTCTTTATCTACTTTGACAGCCATTTTGTGTCTCCTGAATGTTTTTTTCTACTATTTTATCTGCTCTCTATCCGTCAAGCAAAATATCGAGTGCTACATTTTGCAGTTGGAGAAATACAGGGAGGCAAATTCTCTCTTAACCCAAAACTGAATGCTTCTCCAGAAAGCAATGCTTTCGCATTGTCCACTGGATGCGTAATGCCCAGAGCAAAGTATCCAATTCAGCCCCATATTGCTTTCTGGCTATAATTTCTACTGCCTTCTACGGATGCTTGTTAATGTGCCAATGTAGAAAGCCGTTAGGGGTGAAGTAATATTGAGCGGATAAATCATTTACATCTCCCTGGTTAAAATGCCGTATAGAGCAGTGTTTATGTAATAGTTAGAACGGATTATTTTCTGCTTCTTTAGTAATTTATCTTCGCAAAGAGCATCCAGATACTTGGTAGCAGTATGACGGCTAACTCCCAAGTCCCTCATCATAAACTCAATCTTGGTATAGGGATGAAAGAACAGATTGTTGATCAAGTCCTGAGAGTAGAATTTATGATGAGCCCTGATAAAGTGTTTATAATCCTGCAGTGCTTTGCTGATGGCTTTCACCATCAGGATTGTCTGTTGGGATGTCTCTTCCACAGCGGTTAGCATAAATAGTATCCATTCTTCCCAGGCAGATTCTTCCCGAACCTTTTGCAGCAGGTTATAATAAGCTCCTTTGTTTTTAACAATATAACGGCTTAGATATAAAATTGGTATATCCGATAGGTCTTTGAGCACCGGATAAAGAACATTGATTATTCTGCCTGTGCGGCCGTTGCCATCGTAGAAAGGATGAATACTCTCAAACTGATAGTGAATTACAGCCATTTTTATCAAGGGGTCAATATCAATTGTGCTGTCTTCATTGAGATACTTTTCCAGGTTAGACATCAGGTCAATAATCTCTTGAGGATTTTGAGGAGGAGTATATACAATCTCACCGGTCTGCTCGTTCCTAAGCTCCGTACCGGGTAGTTTTCGGAATCCGGAACGATGAGATTCCAGTTCTGCTTGAATTTCAATTATGTGATTAGATGTGAGCAATCCATTTTCTTTAACTAAGGAGTGACCTTTCTTTAGGGCGGTTACATAACGGCTTACTTCTTTCGCTGCTGCACTTAAAGTGTGCTCTGGAAAGATATCCTCTCTATACAAATCGTCATAAGTGGTGATTATATTTTCAATTGCGGAACTGTCTTTAGCTTCCTGAAGAGCAAGAGTATTAATAAGGATTGCTTGATTGGGTATAGTTGCAGAAACCCCCTTCAGTTCAGCCAGATATCTATGAGCAGAAGCGGCTTTACGCAGTATCCTCTTTGTCTCTAAATCAACAACGGGTGGTAGTTTACTCAGCATAAAGTTCATTGTTGTCTCCTATAGTGGAAATGAACAGAAAATTTTGCTCAATGCAATCCGTTATATGTCCAACAAACTGGCATTTTCTATACACATAATAAGCCATAAGTCCAAAAAAGTGAGTTTTCCTGGACATATAACTGGACGCCCTGCTTACCCCCAGAGGTAAACACATATCTCTTTGATGGACAGCCACCTGTCCTGCAGAGGATTCATAGTCACTCCTACTTAGCTTTCTGGGAATGGAATTATGCATTTCTGCATAGATTCAATTTTATACCTTTTTGGAACTGATTTCATACTTCACAGAACCCTTTCAATTTGTCAATCGTTAAATTTTGCTTCTCTACGCAGATAACCGCATAGAAATAGTTAATTTTAGATAGAAATGAGATTACCACTGACAATGGGGGCATTGTATAAATATCTGTAGAATTCCACAAGCATTGTGCTATAAATGCCTATTAACTACTGCAACTATGAAATTTGCAGCAAGTTAGCTCTTTGCCTGTTATTCCTTGCTTGACAAAAACCTGCACGGTAAAAGCAATTACTTTACTTCGCCGGCACAAAGGATGAATAATGAAAGAATTATTAACTGACCTTTCCAATATGGCAGAGGTCTTTTCCGCTCTATTTTCCCCGGAGAAAAAATCCGCTGCTCAGACCTTTTTCTTAAAACAGCTTGCGCTTAGTATGCATACTTTTTATCAGGGCAAAATGCAAACCCTTCCCAAAGCAGGAATTTGGGGTTTTAATTGGTTTAATGTTTGGTACACTCCCGGGGTTTCTGCTGTCTCAACTGCCATTCGTGATGAGATGTTAAAATCCTATTCTTTAACTAATCGCAGTAACCTTGTTGCCGTTGTAAGCGATTCCACCAGGGTTTTGGGAGATGGAGATTGTGGAATTGCAGGCGGATTGGGAGTGATGGAAGGTAAAGCAATGTTAATGAAATACTTATCTGCCTGTGACGCTATTGCTTTGTGTATAGATAGTCGCAACCAGGAGGGTAAGCCCCAAGCCCATAAAATAATTGACTTCGTAAAAATGTTGCAGCCCTCAGTCGGAGCCGTTAACCTGGAAGATATTTCCCAACCCAATTGTTACACTGTTTTGGATGAACTAAGGCAGAGCTGTTCTATTCCCGTTTGGCATGATGACGCTCAAGGAACTGCCTGCGTAACTTTAGCGGGCTTGCTGAATGCCTTGAAACTGGCTGAAAAAGAGCTGGATAAAATAAAATGCGTGCTCTTTGGAGCTGGTGCTTCCAATTCTACTATTGCCAATTTTCTTTTACAGAGCGGATTAAATCCGGAGCGGTTAATCGTTTTTGACAGCAAAGGGTCTTTACATCCTTGCCGCACAGACCTGCAAAGCAATCCTGACAAATTCAAGCAGTGGTCTTTGGCGCAAATAAGCAATCCTAACTGCGTTCAGGGAATTGAAAATGCCTTAAAGGATGCTGATGTTTTAATTGCTCTCTCCACTCCGGGTCCGGGAACAATCAAACCGGAATGGATAAGTAAAATGGCAAAGCGTTCCATTGTTTTCGCCTGTGCCAATCCCGTTCCCGAAATTTATCCTTACGATGCCGTAAACGCAGGTGCCTTCATCGTTGCTACCGGAAGAGGCGATTTTCCCAATCAAATAAACAATTCCCTTGGTTTTCCCGGAATCCTGAAAGGGGTGCTAACGGTTCAGGCAAGCAAAATTACCGATAGTATGGCTATTGCGGCAGCCAATTCCTTAGCCGATTTTGCTGTTAAAAGAGGGATAACTCCCCAAAATATTATTCCCCAAATGGATGAAGAAGATGTTTTTGCCTGTGAAGCTGCCGATGTAGCTTTACAGGCAGAAAAAGAAAATGTTGCCACCCTCCGGCTTAGCTGGAATGAGGTTTATAACAAAGTGCGGATGGAAATATCCAATACTCGGGCGCTTTGTTTGGAAATGATGGCAAACGGCTATATTGCATCCCCTCCGCCCAATCTGCTGGCAGAGGCATTACAGCAAACAATTGCCAGGTTCCAAAACTAAGCTATGAATTTTAGCGGTCTTAATTCCTTTCGGAAAAGCACATCAGGCAAGATAATCCTCTATTTTTTGAAACTGGGGCTGAGTATCTTTATCCTCTGGATGATTTTTCGGAAGGTTAATTTATTCAGTGCCCTGGATGATATCATCCGTTTGCCTTGGCATATTGTTTCGCTGCTGATTGTTATCAGTTTTATCAGGCATATCCTGCAATTCCATAACTGGTATTATTCCCTGCAGATAAACCCTAAATTCTCCGCTCCCAAAAAAGAGATTGTCAGTTCATACCTGATTGGTCAGACCTTGCGTTTTGCCGTTCCGGGAGGTCCTGCCAGCTTTGCCAAAGTTCTCTATGTTCCCAATAGCAGTAAACTTTCCTCGTTCTGGAGTTCGCTGGTGGAAAAGAGTTTTATGACCTGGACTACATGGCTTTTTACAGTTGCCGCGGGAATGTTTTATTACAACCAGTTTCCTTTAGTAATCTGGATAGTTCTGTTGCTGTTGTTAGTCCTTTTCCCCTGGCTGGTAAAATGGGGTTTGGCACATAGTAAACAGTTCTCATCGCTAACAGCTCCTTATGCCAAACAGGCACCGAAAATAATTGCTGTGCAGATTGTTAGCACGCTGCTTTCCTTCGTGCAATATTGGCTAATTCTGAATTGCCTTTTAACTGTGAACTTTTGGCAAACCTGGATCAGAATGGCTCTTACTCAATTTTCCAATACTATTCCTGTTACTATCTCCGGCTTGGGTTTACGAGAGGGTTTTGCTATTCACTTTTTGGCAGGAATTGGTTTTTCAGCCGAAAAAGCTGTTTCAGCATCGCTTACTTTATTCTTCATTCAGGATGTTCTGCCAGCCCTGATAGGGATTTACTATTTGATTAAAGGAAAAAAGCTGTGAGAGCGAGAAGTCGAGGGGTCGAGAGGTCGAGAGGTCGAGAGGTCTAGGGGTCAAGAGGTCTAGGGGTCGAGAAGGCGAGAGGTCAAGGGGTCGAGAGGTCGAGAGGGCAATACCGGAAGGTTGACCTCCCGGTCAACCACCTCTTGCGCTTTATTTCATTACCGAAAGGCAAGCGGTAACGACAAAAAACCTGATTACTGATGAACGACGGGGACATCGTCCTTCCGAATAAAAAAGCTAACTTAGTTTGCTCCCTGAAGCAAATCCTGTAGCGCTTTTTTCGCTTTTTCCTGATAGAGGGGGCTTTGTTCATCTTCCATAGCTGCCTGGAAGTGTTTTATTGCTTCATCCTGTTTTTGATTGGCTAAGAAAATCATTCCGATATGATAGGATATTTCTGCCGGTGCATCTTGCATTTGCAAAGGAATGGCAAGATGTTCCATTGCCTTGGTAAAATCATCCGTTAGAAAATAGTACCAAGCCAAGCTATCCTGATAATAAGGGTTTTGGGGATTTAGAGTAACTGCTCTTAGAATCAGCGAACCGCCCTCTTCTCTTTCCTGCGGATTATCCAAAAGGGTATATCCCAAGTCATTAAGAAAGAGTGGATTATCGGGAAACTTATTAATTGCTTTCCGCAAAGTGGCTATTTTTTCCTGTTCCTTGCCTTGATTTTGGTAATATTGCACGAGGAAAGCCCAGTCCTCTGTTGCACCCAGGTTTTTTTGCAGAAAGTAATTGCTCAGTTCAGCTCTTGCCTGAAGGTAGGTTTCATCGTTAGCGGATTTGGTTAAGGTGGCAATTTTAAGATATTGGGAAAATAGCTTTTCCGGCACTCTTTTTTCCACTGCTAAAACAAATTCTTCCGTAAAACCGGCAGTATCCTTTGGGAAATCTGTTTTAGCTTTAAAAGAGCGTTGCAGCATTGCATACAAAATAATATCCTGCAAATCCTGCACGGAATTCAGGTAATCCAGATAGACCTCAGGGGAAGGTAGTTGTTCGGAAAACAGAGCTTCAGCGAAAATGAAGGCAGCAACTTTAGAATCGGCAACGGGTTCCGGTTTCTTATTTAGCAGAAAGCGGGAAATATCCTGTAAAATATCCATTTTTTCAGTTAAATAAGCGGCAAAAGCCAGTTCCCCAATTAAACTGGAATCCTTTGTCTCCAGCAACATAGAACTAAGGGCATTAACCGTTTCAAAACGCCGGTTGCGATTTGCCATCTGTAATAATGAGAGTATTTGTTCTTTATCTTCCGGATAGTGGTAAGCTCTAAATTTTTTCAGGGCATCTTCATTATCCAGAAATTGGAAGGTTATTTCGCTTAACAGTAAATCCGTTTCGGGTTTGGGATCAAGAGCATAAGCTTCCTTAATAAGGGCAACGGCTCGTTGGGGATTTACCAAAGCATACATTTTGGCAGTAGAAATGATATCTTCGGAATTGCTGTCGGCATATTTATAAGCCAGTTCCAGCAAGTGTTCATCACCGTGTTTGGTTTTGCTGTAATCCAGATAGAATTTTCTTAAATAGCTTAAAGTGGAAGGATAGTATAAAATACTTTCCGAGACCACCCAGGCAAGCCCTTCTTCATTATTGGCAGTGCTGTAAACGGAATAGGCAGCATTTAAAAGGTCGTTATCAAAAACCAGCTCTTCCCGAGCTTGATCAAATTGCCTTATGGTGTTTTCAGTATCCTGCTGCTTACTTAAAAAGGCAAAAGCGCTATTCAGCAGGATTTGTTTTTTAATTTGATAGCTTTGCTGGTCTTGCTCCAAAGCCAAATGATAATAATTATCTGCGGTGCGATAGTCCCCGGCATAATATTGGAGCGAAGCAGAAATATAATAATACAGCGAAGGAATATTGGGCTGGGAGTTATCTATAATAGTTCTTTGAGGTATCGTTTGAGGTCCGGCGCAGGCAGATAACAGCAGCAGGATTGAAGCCAACCAAAATAGCAGCTTTCGGGAAAGCAAAATCTGCTTCATTTAATTTCCAGGGAATTGGAGATAACATACAATTCCAGCAGAACGGGAAGTTTATCTCCGGCGGGAAAATAAACGCTGCCATCTACAATATAGGCAGTTTTGGTTTTTTTATCCCAAAAGCCGTAACTCTGAAAACCGCCACCGATAGCATATTTCATATTTTTCCAGGCACCTAAGAGACGGTAACCATCGCGTTTTTTGAACTTGAAGGGCTCTTTACGCACAATTTCCGGGTCAAATTCATCCCCTTCAAAGTATTTTTTCCCTATTTCCTGGCGTTTGGTAATCAGCCAATTCAGGTCAACATTGTTTTCCGGCATCGGTTCATAGTAAACCGAGATATATTTATCGGGAATTTCTTTGTTTTCCAAACGGGCTCTGTATAGAAAGCAGAGAAACCTGCCAACTTTATCGTTAGAATACAACCGGAAAGTATCAGGAATCTTCAAAGAAAAAGGATAGTTATCAAAAAAAGAGGGGTCTATCACTTTTCCCTGATAGGCATAATAGCCCTGACGGTTAGTAAAACGCTTCAGAAGCAGGGAAAAAATGTTTTCCGCTTGCAGAGCTCCTATTTTTTGCAGGGATTTGGCATCCTTACCTAAAAGAAAAAGCACAATTTGATCACAGCAATTGAGGTTTTCACTGGAAAAGAGGTCTCCGCCGGTGTTTTTCACTCTCTTAATAAAATCCTGGCTAAGCACTTTTTTCATATAAGCCGAAACGGGCAAATCGCTTTCCAACTGACCAATAAACAGCAGGTTCTTATATTTGGAAAGTTGTTGCACTTCCTTGCTATCTGCCATAATAAGATTAAAATACTTTTCCGGATAAACAATGTTGATTTGCTGTTCAATTGCGCTGCCAATAAAAGGTTGCAGCCCTTGCCAGGCAATAGAATCGCAAAACACATACACATCCCTGTCGTCGCCAAAAGCCAGGGTTTTGGAATGGTCAATTACATTATCATAAATAGTATAGCGGTCTGTTTTGCCTCCCCCTTTGGAACAACCCCAAAGAACAAGCAAAGGCAGTAGAAAAAGTATAAATTTACGCACGGTCAGTCCTTTTTTGCTATTGTTATTATATAGTTTAAACCACTAAGCACGGTTATCAATGCCACAAACCAAAACCAGATATTGATAATCAGAATTATCGGCTGCGGAACGGAACTGATAAAAGCCCAAAAAGCAAAAGCAACGATGATGCCTGCCATTTGCAGCACAGTTTTCAGCTTACCGAAAATATCGGCTGCCACCACAATACCCTTTTTCTGATAAACTTCCCGCAGAATAGTAATGACCAGTTCCCGAGCCAGAATAATAAAGAATACGGCAATACTGATTTGAAAAGGAGGAAGCCAGCATAAACCTGCCAAGGCAGAAAGAACTATAAGTTTATCTGCCAAAGGGTCCATCAGCTTACCAAAATCGCTAATTAAATTCATTTTGCGTGCCAACATTCCATCCAGGTAGTCCGTAATTGCTGCTATTATAAAAATTAGCAGCGCAATTATAATGCGGGCTGGAATTGCGCTTAAAAACAGGAAATAGAGAAATACCGGCACCAGCAGGATGCGGAAAACGGTTAAATAATTAGGTAAGTGGCGGGTCATTTTCTGGTTCTTCGTTTTCGGAATTTTTGCTATCCTCAGGGGTAATTACTTCCACAGGATTTTCCTGAAAAGCAATCTGGCGCTCAAAGCTGTGCAGAATAAAATAGTTTATCATAGTTCCCGCAATAACGGTTCCGGCTTGCACTAAAAACACCCAATAGGGAATTACTTGCGGCAGGGGTTTAAAATAGACATAAGCAAAATAGGCAAGCAGGCAAAGAGGCAAGGGCACAATCAGCATCAGCAATGTTCTTTGCAGGCATTGTCTTTGCAGGCGAATGTTTTCCAGGGCACTATGTTTATATCCTTTATGGTGAATGAGAGCATTCAATTCCAGCGTGGAGCGGAGAAACACAAAAAGCAAAAGCAGCAGCACCGCAATAAACACATTGAACACAATATGATAGAGGTCTAAGAGCTTTAATTCTTTAATTATTAAGCCGTAAGCATTGGACTGGCTGTCTATATCCATTTCCGGAATATGAGCACGCAAAATATCTATGATAATCGGTTTTGTGCTGATGGAAATACGGTTTGGCTGAAGATTTATTGTTATCACATCAGGTAGAGCATAATCCTTAATCATCTCTTCGCTCAAAGGCAAACTGTATGCCTGAATCAGTTCCGTAGCTGCCTGCAGAGCCGTTTCGTGCACCACACTTTTAATTCCCGGCACGGTTTTCAGTTCCGTTAAAATTGGAGTAACCTTTGTAGTATCGGCAAGATAGGCATAGATTGGCAGGTTTGCCAATTTTTCCAGCTTATCTTTTTCATTTGAACCAATACTGTAGTTTAAGTAAAGCCAGCCGCCGAATAATATTACCAGCGTTAAGAGAATTAGAAAAAAGCGTGTTTTCATAGCATTATCCTTTTAAAAATGAAAGCGGTATAAGAAAAAGCATCTTGCTTACCTTGAAAGCTCCAGCATTCGGTCTATAGCTTTTTTTGCTTTTTGTGCCGTGTTTGGTTCCACGCTAATTACATATTGATTATCCTTCAAGGCATTATAAACATTTTCCAGGGTGGTCTTTTTCATATTTTTACAGATTGCCTTTGGGGAAAGAAGAATCAGCGATTTTTCCGGATAGATATGCTGCAGATATTCCGTTAGCCCAATTTCGGTAGCGATTATTGCTTTATCGTTATTTTTCACCCAATCCACCATTCCGCCGGTAGAAATTACCAAATCGGCATACTTTATAATCTGCGGATCGCATTCCGGATGCACTAAGAGTTTATAATCGGGATATTTACTTTTTACAGCTAAAACATCTTCTACGCTGAAACAATATTGATGAACCAGACAGTATCCATCCCAGGTTATTACTTTTTTGCCGCTTTGTTGGGCAGCCCAGGAACCCAAATTACGGTCCGGAACAAATAAAATCGGCTTGTCTGTGCTAAAGGACTGCAGAATTTTAACGGCATTGGAGGATGTGCAGCAAACATCACTTGCGGCTTTCACTTCCACAGATGAATTTACATAACACACCACCGGGGAACCGGGATAATTTTGTTTAAATGCCTGCAGTTGTTTTAGGGTAATCATATCTGCCATTGGACAACCGGCATCAATGGCAGGAAGCAATATTGTAGATTCGGGATTTAATATGGCTGCGGTTTCTGCCATAAATTTCACCCCGCAGAAAACAATTACCGGTGCTTTCACTTCTTTCGCCAAAATTGAAAGTTGTAAAGAATCACCCCGAAAATCTGCCAGGTCTTGAATATCTATATTTTGGTAATTATGAGCCAGAATCAGGGCATTTTTTTCCGTCTTCAGGCGTTTTATTTCCTTAATTAGTGTATCTTTTCCCATTATTACTGTCCTGTATGACCAAAACCGCCATCTTGTCTTAAACTTGCGGAAAGCATAGTTTTTTCCACCAGTTCTGGAATTATTATCGGACAGAAGACAATTTGTGCTATCCGCATTTGGGGTTCAATCCGAATTGGTTCATTACCGAGGTTAATCAAAATTACTCTAATTTCTCCGCGGTAATCGGAATCAATTGTTCCGGGACTATTTACCACACTTAAACCTAAGGTGATGGATAATCCGCTGCGAGGTCTTATTTGAGCTTCATAGCCCTCAGGAATTTCAATGGCTATTCCGGAAGGGATAGGTTTACGCTCCATCGGTGCCAAAGTTACCGGCTCTAAAATATCGGCAAATAAATCAAAGCCGGAGGAGTGTTCCGTCATTTTTTGCGGCAGGGTAGCCGTGGGAGTTAATTTTTGAAGAGCTATTTTCATCCTTTTCTACCTAATAGATATTCAGCCAGAATGTCCAGTTTCAATGCCTTTTCTCCTAAGGGAACCAGAATTGCTCTTGCCTGCGAAGTTAAATCTTCCGCTTTTTTATGGGATTCAGCAATGCCGTAAACGGCAGGAAATGTAGCTTTTGCACTGGCAACATCCTTGCCGAGAGTTTTTCCCATATCTTCCTGTGTTCCTTCAATATCCAGTAAATCATCTACAATCTGAAAAACCAGTCCAATCAACTTGCCATATTCATCTAAAATTTTCAATTCCTCTTCTTTCGCTTCTCCGGCAAGAGCTCCAAAACGCAAACTCAAGTTTATCAGGCGGGCAGTTTTGTTTTCGTGAATATAATTCAGGGTCTTTTTATCTACTTTTTTGCTTTCGGATTCAATATCTACCATCTGACCTGCAATTAAACCTTTAATTCCGGCTTCTTTAGCCAAATCGTGAACAAATTGTACTTTCAGCTTTGCCTCCAGCTCAGCTAAGGTAACTAATTCAAAAGCACTTAAGAGTAAGGCATCGCCAGCCAGCAGAGCAACTCCTTCACCATAAACAGTATGGCAGGATTTTTTGCCGCGTCGCAAATCGTCATTATCAATATCCGGCAAATCGTCGTGAATCAAGGAATAAGTATGAATCATTTCTATGGCAGCGGCAACAGGCGTAATCAATTCAATCTCGGGATTGAACATTTCAAAGGCAGTCATCGTTAAATAAGGTCTTAAGCGTTTACCACCGGCAAAAACACTATAACGCATTGCCTTATGCAGGTCTTTAGGATATTCATCTTTGCGTGGCAGAAAACGGTCTAAAATAATATTCACCAGTTCCTGCTTTTCTTTCATATCCCTCTTTAAAAGTAACTTTCTATCCATTATTGCCTTCTGAACCGGGTATAGAGGATAGCTGTTCGCTGAGGATTTTAATTTTTGCCTCGGCTGCTCCTAAACGGCTTTCACAGTGTTTATAATAAGCAACGCCAGCTTCATACAGCGATAGCAATTCATCTAAACTGGTTTCTCCTGTAGATAAGCGGTTTACAATATTTTCCAGCTCTTTCAAGGAGTCCTCAAAGCTCATAGCGTTAATTTTCTCCTGATCTATGTCCATTTTCACCTCGCCGGTATATTTTTTTAGCATTTCCTTATAAAGGAATAATGTTATTTTGTCAATCACAAATTTCTCTTTGCCTCCAAAACACGAAGAAGATGTTCAGGAAAATAGGAATGATTATTCTACTTTTGCACCCGCAAGTGAACATCTGAATAAAAGCCCTTCGTTAAAAAAGGTTGCCCTGGTGGTTGACCAGGAGGTCAACCCTCCGGAAAAACGATGTCCCCATCCGGAGGAACGACATCCTCGTCGTTCTAAAAAAGGTTGCCCTGGTGGTTGACCAGGAGGTCATCCCTCCGGAAAAACGATGTCCCCATCCGGAGGAACGACGTCCTCGTCGTTCTAAAAAAGGTTGCCCTGGTGGTTGACCAGGAGGTCAACCCTCCGGAAAAACGATGTCCCCATCCGGAAAAACGATGTCCTCGTCGTTCTAAAAAATGTTACTCCTTGGTTGACCAGGAGGTCAACCCTCCGGAATTCAGCCCTCTCAGCCATTTAATACAGCATAAAAGTTCCTTTAACGATTCCTTAGTAAAGTTAAGGCATCGTTAAAGAATCGTTAAAGGGTTATAAAAGTAACGAACGGCAAACATTATGCCACCCTCCATGCGTTTAGAAAAAGCAAAGGCAAAGAGCGGAGGCAAAATTTGCCCAGTCCAACCTGATTTATCTCCTCCATTTAGTAATTTTTCCCCATCCGTAAACCTTCGCCTTCTGCTCCATAGCTGCGTAGTCATTGTGCTGATTATGTAATTTAGATTGACGAAAAACTCCCTTACAAATCTTGTCACTATAGCTAAATTTAAAATATATAAATATGAAAAATAAGGAGTTATCCAATGGCTAAACAAACCAAAGCCACAATGGATGGTAATACTGCTGCGGCGCATATTGCTTATGCTTTTGCTGAAGTAGCTGCCATTTATCCAATTACACCTTCTTCTACAATGGGTGAACTTGTTGATGCCTGGGCTTCCGAAGGCAGAAAAAATATTAATGGTACTAAGGTAGATGTAATTGAAATGCAAAGTGAAGCCGGAGCTGCCGGCGCGGTGCATGGTTCACTTTCTGCCGGTGCCGTTACCACAACTTTTACTGCCTCACAAGGTTTAATGTTAATGCTTCCGAATATGCATAAAATTGCCGGTGAAATGCTGCCGACGGTTTTTTATGTCTCAGCAAGGTCTTTAGCGGCTCAGTCCCTATCCATTTTCGGAGACCATAGTGATGTAATGAGCGTTAGAAATACCGGTTTTGCCTTAATTGCCTGCAACAGCGTTCAGGAAGTGATGGATTTGGGTTTAGTAGCTCAGCTGGCTACGATGAAAACCCGGATTCCTTTTCTGGTATTTTTTGACGGTTTTAGAACCAGTCACGAGCTTCAAAAGATAGATGTAATTGATTATGAAACAATAGCTGAATTGAATGACCCTGCCTTAGTGGAAGCATTTCGGAAAAATGCTTTAACACCTGATAAGCCGCGAATGAAAGTTGGTCAGGAAGCTCCCGATGTATATTTTCAGGGTAGAGAAACCAGTAATTTATATTATGGCAAAGCACCTGCAATAATAGCTGAAACTATGCAACAGGTGGCAGAAAAAACAGGACGCCCCTATCAGCTTTTTGAATATGCCGGTCATCCTGAAGCAGAAGATATTATTGTGGCTATGGGAAGCAGTTGTGAGACCATTCAGGAAACGGTTGAATGGTTGAATGCCAAACGCTCAATGAAATTGGGCTTGATAAAAGTGCATTTATATCGTCCTTTCTGTGTCCAAAGTTTTATTTCGGCAATCCCTGAAAGCGTGAAAAGAATTGCCGTTTTAGATAGAACCAAAGAACCCGGTTCAATTGGCGAACCCCTTTATCTGGATGTGGTTTCTGCTCTTAAGAACCGTCCTGACACTTTTGTAATTGGTGGAAGATACGGTTTATCCAGTAAAGAATTTACTCCTTCAATGGTGCTTGCCGTTTATAAACACTTGGCGAAAAAGGGCTTTCATAGTTTCACCGTAGGCATTGAAGATGATGTATCTAAACTTTCTTTGCCTATAGATGAAGTTATCAATACTGTTCCTGAAGGCACAATTTCCTGCAAATTCTGGGGCTTAGGTTCAGATGGAACAGTCGGTGCCAATAAAAACAGCATCAAAATTATCGGTGATAATACCGATATGTATGCTCAGGGTTATTTTCAATACGACAGCAAAAAAAGCGGTGGAATAACCCGCAGCCATTTACGATTCGGCAAAACTCCTATTCACAGCCAATATCTGGTTGCTCAAGAGGATTTTGTTGCCTGCCACAATCAGGCATTTATCGGCAGATTTGATTTGCTGGGTGGAATTAAAGAAAATGGTGTTTTCCTTCTGAATTCCAACTGGAGCGGAGAAGAGGTCTTTTATCACTTAACGCGTCCCATGCAGGAAACCATAATTAACAAAAAGATAAAGTTTTACAATATAGACGGCTTAAAGATTGCAGAAGAAGTTGGTCTGGGCGGAAGAATCAATACTACAATGCAAACAGCATTCTTTCTTATTTCAGGCATCCTGGAACGCAATGAAGCAATCAAGCTAATTAAAGAATCCATCAAAAAGACCTATTCCCGCAAGGGTGAAGAAATTGTGCAGATGAACTTAACTGCTGTAGATAAAGTGAATGCGGCATTGGTGCAAATTGAAGTTCCGCAAACCCTGCCCGATAAGTATATGCCTTTAAAGAAACTGGTTCCTGAAAATGCCGATGACTTTATCTTGAATGTAATTGAACCCATTATGCGAGAACAGGGCGATCTGGTGAAAGTTAGCCAAATGCCTTTAGACGGCTATATAGAAACCGGAACTGCCAAACTGGAAAAAAGAAGAGTAGCTCCCTCGGTTCCTCAATGGCTGCCGGAAAAATGTATTCAATGCAATCAGTGTTCATTTGTCTGTCCCCATTCTGCTATCAGAGCAAAACTGATGAAAGAAGAAGACCTGGCAAATAAACCAGCCAGCTTTAATACTTTGAAAGCGATTGGCGCTCCTGGCTATGAATATAAAGTGCAGGTTTATATTGACGATTGCCAAAGCTGTAAGGTCTGCGTGAATGAATGCCCCAAATCCGCTTTAGTGATGAGCCCTATTGAAGAAGAAAGAAGTAAAGGCGAACAAGTTAATTACGAATATTTTGAAACCCTGCCTAATGATGTTCTGGGTAATTTTAAAGAAGCAACCGTTAAAGGCAGTCAATTTAAACAACCCCTTTTGGAATTCTCAGGTGCTTGTGCCGGCTGCGGTGAAACACCCTATATAAAACTTTTAACTCAGCTCTTTGGCGATAGAATGATTATTGCCAACGCTACCGGCTGTTCCAGTATCTGGGGTGGAACTTTTCCTACTGTTCCCTACTGCAAAAATAAGGATGGTAAAGGTCCTGCCTGGGCAAACAGCTTGTTTGAAGATAATGCGGAATACGGTTTGGGAATGCGTTTGGCAATTCGTTCCCACCGCAAACTTTTACAAAAAGCAATGCTGGAACTGATGGATAAACAAATTGCTCCCGAATTGAAACTCGCAATGCAATATTCCCTGGACAATTGGGAAAAAGTTGACCAGGAGGCAAAAGCTAATGCCGATAAAATTAGAACCCTGCTTCCCAAGGCAATGGAAACTGCCTGCGAGGGATGTAAAGCCCTGCTGAAAAAGGTTCAGGAACTGCAGGACTATTTGATTGAGAAATCAATTTGGGCAATCGGAGGCGACGGTTGGGCTTATGATATCGGCTATGGTGGATTAGACCACGCTTTGGCTTTAAATCAGAACCTTAATATCTTTGTGATGGATACCGAGGTCTATTCCAATACTGGAGGTCAGGCAAGTAAATCTACTCCGATAGGTTCCATTGCCCGTTTTGCCGAATCAGGAAAAAATACCAATAAAAAAGACCTCGGAATGATGCTGATGAGCTATGGCTATGTGTATGTTGCCTGTATTGCTATGGGTGCCAATAAAAATCAGGCACTGCAAGCAATTAAAGAAGCAGAAGCATATCCGGGTCCTTCAATTGTGATTGCTTACGCTCCCTGCATCAATCATGGCTTTGATATGAGCTTCAGCCAAAAACATCAAAAATTGGCTGTGGACGCAGGTTACTGGTTGCTCTACCGCTATAATCCGCTAAACAAAAAAGAAGGGAAAAACCCGCTGACCTTGGATAGTAAAGAGCCCACAATTTCAGTGCAGGAATTTTTGGATTCGGAAAATCGCTATGCCCATCTGAAGAAAATATTCCCTGATAGAGCTAAGGAATTGAACGCCGGCGCTGCTGTATTCTTTAAGGAAAGATACGAAACCTACAAAAAACTAACGGAAGGTTGACCTCCTGGTCAACCTTTTCTTATGCTTTTTTTCCGGAGGGTTGACCTCCTGGGCAACCTTTTCTTATGCTTTTTTTCCTTACCGAAAGGCAATCGGTAACGAAAAAAACCTGGTTTCTTATGGACGATGAGGACATCGTCCCTCCGAATAAAAAGGCAAGCGGTAACGAAAAAACCTGGTTCCTTATGGACGATGAGGACATCGTCCCTCCGAATTAAAAAAGCCCTTTAGACCAACATCGGAGGGTTGATGTCCTCATCAACCCTTTGAAAGCCGTGCAGATATTTCTTCCGAACTAATACCTGAACCAGATATAGACAGAAGAAATAAGCATTGACTCCAAAGCAAAGATTAAACCAATCTTGGTATAATCCATAAACGATATTTTATATCCGTTACGATTGGCTATTCCTACAGCAACAATATTGGCAGAAGCTCCAACTAAAGTTCCATTTCCCCCTAAACAGGTTCCTAAAGATAAAGCCCACCACAGAGGTTGAACTTGAGCTGCATTTTGCATTTGTGAACCAATAGTTTTAATCATCGGAATCATTGCAGCCACGAAAGGAATGTTATCTATCCAGGCAGAAAGAACTCCCGAAAGCCAAAGAATTACCATAGAAGTTGTTTTCGGCTTTCCACTGGTTATGGACATCACACCCTGGGCTAATAAATCTATAAAACCCGTATTAACCAAGCCCGCTACAATCATAAAAAGCCCAATGAAGAAAAAGATAGTAATCCAATCAATATCATTGAGAATAATAGTTTCCACCTTTTTCCGACTACCGATAAAAACCAGAATAAGACCTGCTGCCATAGCAATAGTGGCATTTTCCAGATGTAACGGTTTTTGGAAAATAAATGCCAGCAACATCAAAACAACTACCCCCAAAGTAATCCATAATAGTTTTGGATTAGTTATCAGGTTCTTGTCATTATATTCCATAATTTTGGCACGCCGTTCATTACTTACATACATTTTCCCTCTGTATAAAAGCCATATTAATCCTAAGCTGCCAATTACAATAATCACGACAGCAGGGGTTAAATTCAGGAAAAAATCAACGAAAGTATATTTAGTGGCACTGGCAATTAGAATATTAGGGGGGTCACCAATCATAGTTGATGCTCCACCCATATTGGAAGCAACGACCATTGTGATGATAAATGGAGCAGGAGTAATTTTCAGTTCATCCGCAATCAGCAAAACAATAGGAATCAAAATCATTATCGTAGTTACACTACCTAAAATCGCAGAAATAACAGCTGTAGCTACAAACATCATTGCCATAATTTTAAGCGGACTGCCCTTAGCAATTTTTGCTGTTTTAATAGCGATATACATAAACATTCCCGTTTCTCGCATCACGGAAATGGTCAGCATCATTCCAATCAGGAAAAATATTACATTCCAGTCAATTGCAGAAAAAGCAATGGTTTGATCCACCACTCCTAAAACAATAATAACAAAACCACCAATCAGAGCGGCAAGCATTTTGTTGATCCATTCCGTTATGATGCACAGATAGGTTAAGATAAAGACCAGTAAAGCAATAATCATTAGTAACATTTTCTTACCCCGCTATCACCTTTATTAGTATATCCATCGCAGTAACCAGCCCTACAAGTTTTTCCTCCTTCACTACTGAAAGATAGCGCTTATTTTGGCTGAACAATAAAAACACCGCTTCAATAATTGAGGATTCGGGGCGAACAAATACATCTCCGGTAGTCATAATATCTTTAACAAATAAAATATCCTGCTTTCCCAAAAGATTTTCCAGGGGTTCGTAAGAAGCAAGAAAACTTAGGTTATCCAGCATCATTACATAATTCGGAACTCCCACTTTCAGCAAATTGAGAACATTCACTTCCCCGATATATTTTCCTGTTTCATCAACTACCGGCATTCCCGCTACCCTATTAGTTCCCATCAGGTTAATAAGTTCTCGCAAACTGTTCCGGGGTTGAACTGCTATAGGATTTTGCACCATTATATCGGCTACCGTAACATCTTTTTTCACTTCCACTTCTTTGCGTTTCAAATATTGAATTACGCTGTTGCCATCTCCGGCAGATGCCAAAGCAGCCATTGCTTCACTATCTTTGGAAAGTTTCAGCAGCGCAGCAACGATATTCAGATAAATTTTGGAGCTGGTGATATCCGTTATAATTAGAACTACCCAGGAAATTTTAATTCCATTATAATCCAAAGGATTCTGCAGAAAAGCCATTGCTATCAAAGTGTCGTTAAAGCCATCCAACCGAATGTGCGGAATAGCTATCCCTGTAGGATAAGCACAGGAGACCTCTTCTTCGCGTTTTAAAATCAGCTCTAAAAGTTTGGAACTGCTAACCGGCAGCTTATACTGATCGGTTAGGCATTCTACCAATTCCTGATAGACCTGTTCTTTAGTAAAAACCCTGTTTTCAAACAGGATGTTATGTGCCTCCAGAAAGCTTGCTAATAACATTTCACACCTCTTAACAGGTAATTTTGTGTCTCTTTTAACACCCTCTCTTTTTTGGTCAATGCTTATTTTGATGAGCTGAAACGACAAGATGTCGTTCTCACGGAAAGTTGACCTCCCGGTCAACTATATAAACGACAGGATGTCGTTTGTCCGGAAAGTTGACCTCCCGGTCAACTATATAAACCACAAGATGTCGTTTTTCCGGAAAGTTGACCTCCCGGTCAACTATATTAAACCACAGGATGTCGTTTGTCCGGACGAAAATAATGCTTTACAGGATTTAGCACTCTATAAACATAGAATTTAGCAGATATAAGGCATACAGTTCTCTTAAGTATATGCTGTAACCTATTAAAGCTGTGTTAGTTCCACACCGCATACTGAAAATTAAATGTTAATATAAAGGCAGAACAATGAATAAAAAATGGTTAATACCATCCCCACCGGGAAAAGAAATAAATCCTGAAATTGATAAGCTATGCACCACCTTCAAACTTCCGCGTCTGGTTGCTGAATTATTATACCGCAAAGGCATAAAGACGCCCGAGGAGGCACAGGAATTCTTTAAGCCCTCAATGGATAATCTGTATGACCCTTACCTCTTTCCGGATATGGAAAAAGCAGTGCAGCGCATCCTGCAAGCTATAAACAGCAAAGAAAGAATTACTATTTACGGTGATTATGATGTTGACGGCACAACCTCCACCGCTTTGCTCTATTTAGGTTTGAAACGCCTCGGCACAAACATTGATTTTTATATTCCACATCGGATGATAGATGGTTATGGTTTATCGCTGGGCAGTTTGGATGCTTTAAGGGAAAATGGTTCTTCTCTAATTATCAGCGTTGATTGTGGAGTGAATGCCATTGAGGAAATCAATGCCATAAACTCTATGGGTATGGAAATTATCATTACTGATCATCATAACCCCAAAGATGAATTACCTCCCGCTTTCGCTATCATCAATCCTAAACTACCGGCAACAAATTATCCTTATGGACATCTTGCCGGAGTTGGAGTTGCCTATAAACTACTGATGGCAATTTATCATAAATTGGGGATAGACACTGCGGAAAACAAACTTAAGTATATGGACCTTGTTGCTGTTGGCACTATTGCCGATATCGTTCCGCTCACTTCGGAAAATCGTATTTTTGCTGCCATCGGTTTACAGCACTTAATAGAGAAAAAGAATCTGGGCTTAAATGCCCTGGTGCAAATTTCCGGGCTGAATCAAAAAACCCTGGATACAACAGATATCGTTTTTGGCATTGCCCCCAGAATAAATGCTGCCGGTAGAATGGGTAGCGCTTCGGTTTCCGTTGAGCTTTTAATTTCTACGGACGAAGCCAAGAGTATGGAACTGGCGGAAATAATTGAACATCAGAATTCTTTGCGTCAGCAGGAAGACCAGAAGACCTTTCAAGAAGCATGCGAAATAATTGAAAAGAAGTATAAGGATTTGCAGCAGACATCCTGTATGATAGTTTCTTCCGATGACTGGCATCCGGGGGTGATAGGCATCGTTGCTTCCAAACTGGTGGAAAAATACTATCGCCCGGTAATTATGATTTCCTTTAAAGATGGTTTTGGCAGTGGTTCGGGACGCAGCGTAGCCGATTTTGACCTTTTTGAGGCACTGAAACAGACGGAGCACAATTTACACAGTTTTGGCGGTCATAAATATGCCGTGGGCTTAACTATCTATCAGGAATATTTAGACCGTTTTGAAAACGAATTAACCAGGTATGTTTCCGAAAACCTGCGTCTGGAACAAATTCAACCGCCATTACAGTTAGATGCGGAAATTGAACTTTATGACATTAATCCGATGTTGCTTGATGCTTTGGAGAATTTTGCTCCTTTTGGTCCTGAAAATACGCGTCCTGTTTTTATCACCCGAAATGCAACTATAGCCGGTTATCCTTATAATGTAGGGCGTAATCATTTGAAACTGAAAGTGGTTAAAGACGGCATTTATTTTGATTTGATTGGATACAATTTGGGAGATTATCTGCCTTTGCTGAAAAAGAACGGAAAGCTGGATATCGCTTACACTCTGGAATATAACCGTTTTGGCAATAACCTTACCATTCAAGGCAAGCTGAAGGACTTGCAAATTCTTTAGGACTAATGCCGTGAACAAACTTTTTCTTTTTGCCGGGGTCTTATCCTCTTGCCTGTTATTACTTTGTGCCTGTGCTCAGGTAAATTTTTATGCTCCAATGAGCATTGCAGATTTCACTTTAGTTACCACCGTCCCTCTTGGAATAAAGGCAGATAAAGTATTGAATAATTGGCAGAGCCACACTCTTTATGCAATGAACGATAAAAATCAGGAGATTTATATCTTTCGGGAGGGTGTGCGGAAAAATGTTTTGGGCGGTTTAGGCAGTTCCAATGTTAACTTTCAATATTTGGCGGATATAGCTACCGGTAGTGACAATTGTTTATATGTGTTGGATTCTTCTGCCAAAAGCGTTAAGAAATTCAGTTCCGATGGTATTCCTTATGGCAGCATTGAGCTTAAGGGCAGTGTGCAACCCAAATGTCTTTGTGTGTATCAAGACCAGGGTTTATTCATCTTTGATTCTGCAAGCGGGGAAATTATCAACTATTCAGGGATTGACGGAACCGAACTAAATCGTTTTGGCAGATTTCAACTGCAACAGGTTAATTCTCTTTTTTGCAATCACGATTATCTGATTGCTTATGACAAAGCCAATAATATAAGTAACATCTTTTCCGTGCTGGGTCAATTTGTAAAGACGGAGCAGGGACAGGTTGTTTATGATTTATACAATAATGTTATCTGTTATAATGCAGGGATTCTTAAGTGCTTAAATAGTTCTGCCCTGTTGCCCGTAAAGGGAGAAAATGTTTTTCTGCATCTTGATTATAACCTGATAGCTTTAGGAACAGGGATGGAAGTTCTAATTTACAAAATAAATTATTCACAGGCGGATTAAAGTGCCGGTATTACTTTGGGTTATGTTATCAGCGTTGTTGCTTGCTTTGTCAAGATTGCCTATGCATTTGGGTTGGCTGGCTTTTGTTGGCTGGATTCCTTTGCTTTTTGTGCTCCAGCAGAAAAAGGTGAAACTTTGGCTGGCAGCTCTAATCTTTTCCACCGTTTACATTGGTGTTGTAATGTATTGGATTGCAGGAGTAACCTTTTTTGGTTTAATTGGCATTGGCATCATCTTCTTCCTATTTTACTGGCTGTGTTTTTATGCCATCAGCAGGATAGGTAAGCTTTCCGGAAAGCTATATTATCCTGGTTTTATTGCTGTTATGCTTAGTTTTGAATATCTGCAAAATTTCGGTGAAACCAGATTTCCGTGGTTTAATAATGCTTATTCGTTATCGGACTATACAGTTTTAATTCAGGCAGCGGATTTGGGAGGGGTGATTTTGCTTTCGCTGCTAATTTTGCTGGTGAATATTTTGCTCTATGAAGTTCTGCGAGGTAAGAAAAAGTGTTTGCTATATCTTGCCGGCATTTTTCTGCTCTGGATTGGCTACGGTATATACTGTTTAAACTATTTACCGGTGCAAAAACAAGACCCCAAAATAGCTGTTATGCAGCCCTCCATTCCTCAGGAGGAAAAATGGGATGAGGAAGAGTATCGGTCAATTTTACATCGCTATGAAACCCTTTGTGCCCAGGCAGCAAAAGATTCCACAAAACTGATTATTTTCCCCGAAGCCGCGATGCCTGTTTATTTAATGTATGATTATAGAGCTCTTACCTATTTACGAGGTCTGATGCAGAAATATCAGCTGGAAATTTTTACCGGTTTTCCCCATTTTACTGTAGCCCCTGATAATCATATCAATAATGAATTATATTACAATGCCGCAGCACTTTTTAAACCCGATGGTTCCATTTCGGAATTGTATTACAAAAACATTCTGGTTCCGGTGGGCGAAAGAATGCTGTGGCTGGATTTGTTCCCTTTTCTCTGGAAACTTCAGTTCGGCCAGGCAAACTGGGAATTTGGAGATGGACCCGTCTATTATCAAACCCGGGAATGGGACTTTTCTCCTTCAATATGTTATGAGCTTGCCTTCCCCGAATTTTATCAGAAAATGGCAATTCGGAAAGATAAAGCCAGCGGCAGCTTAAAAAAAGCCGATTTCCTGGTTAACATCACTAATGATGCCTGGTTTGGAACTTCCTACGGTCCCTGGCTGCATTCCATTATGGCAAAATTCCGAGCCGTGGAAAACCGCATCCAGATTTACCGCAGTGCCAATACCGGAATATCTTTAATTACAGACCCTTGGGGACGCATAATTGCCAAAGCTGATTTATTTGCCATCACCAATCTGCAGTCACCTTTATATCTTTGTCCCAAAATTCCCCTTTATCATTATATTTACCCCTATCCCTGGATTTTCGTTATTCTGGCAGGAGGACTTTTCCTGCTCAGTTTCATAAAAAAGAAACCTCAAAGCGAGGGCTTATGAAAAAATACTACTATACTATTGGCGAGGTTAGCAACCTCTTAGGAATTAAACCCTATATTATCCGCTATTGGGAAACTGAATTTCCCGGGCTGAATGCCATTAAAAGTTCCGGACGCATCAGAAAATACAATGAACAGCAGGTTCTTTTATTACGCAGAATTTATGACCTGCTATACAATCAACGCTATACCATTGAAGGAGCCCGCAAGAAAATCAAGCAGGAAAAAGCCACCCTTAAAGCTATCAGCAAAGATGAACTTGACGAAACTTCCCCCTCTCTAAAACAGGATAGAAAAATAAATCCCGAAGTTAGCGAATTACTGCAGGACTTGAAAAAGGATTTCGCTATAATTCAACAGACCTGCAAAAAATACATTCAGGATAGAAAATGAACTTTCAAGATATTATTCGCACGCTGCAAGATTATTGGGCTGATAAAGGTTGCTGTTTAATTCAACCCTACGATTTGGAAATGGGAGCAGGAACTTTTCACCCTTCCACCTTTTTCGGTGCTTTAGGAAATAAACCCTGTGCCATTGCCTATCCCCAACCTTGCAGAAGACCCAAAGACGGACGCTATGGAGAAAACCCCAATCGCTTTCAACACTATTATCAGTTTCAGGTAATTATCAAACCTACACCGGAGGATATTCAAAACTTATACTTAAAAAGTTTATCCGCCATCGGAATTGATATTTCTATGCACGATATCAGATTTGTAGAGGACGATTGGGAATCCCCCACCTTAGGTGCCTGGGGTTTGGGCTGGGAAGTTTGGCTGGATGGAATGGAAATTTCGCAATTCACCTATTTTCAACAAGTAGCCAGCATAGATGTTTTCCCTGTAAGCGTGGAACTTACTTACGGTTTGGAACGCCTGGCTATGTATATTCAAAATGTTGATGATTACCGTTTGCTTGCCTGGAATGCAAATACTAAATATGCCGAGCTCTTCTATAACCGCGAAAAAGAATTCAGTATCTATAATTTTGAAGGAGCAGATGCCAACCTGCTGTTTCAGCTTTTTCAGGATTATGAAAAGGAATGCCAATCCCTTTTAGAAAAACAGTTGATTTATCCTGCTTACGATATGTTACTGAAATGTTCCCATACTTTTAACTTATTGGAAGCCAGAGGAGTAATCAGCGTTACTGAAAGAGCATCCTACATAGCCCGCATTCGTAATTTGGCACGCGCTTGTGCCAATTCCTATTTAACCAAATATAGCGCTTAAGCAAAGGAGTTATAGTGAAAAATGATTTCTCTGAAGTTATGAATACTTTAACCGGTATTCAGGATTACCTGTTACAAGTTGCTGTTTATGAGGATTTTCAACCCCAGTGTATCATTATTTTGGAAAAAGACCCTCCCAACCTTCTGGAATCGCTTAGTTCTTTAAGAGATTATTCCAATAAACGGAAACTGCGTTTTCCTTTGGTGGTCACCCGCAGGTTTGTGAACAATTCGCTGGATTCCTTTCCTTTGGAATTTTTGGATATTACTGGCTCCAATTATGAAGACCTTTATGTTAAAAAAGATGTCCTCAAAAAACTGAGGTATAAACCTGCCGATATCCGCCTGCAAATGGAACGCGAAATTAAAAGCAAATGGTTGCTTATTCGTTTATCAGTTCTGGAAAAGAAAAATACTCCCAAACAATTAGCCGATTTTCTGGCTCTTACTTTAGGAAGTATTGTGCGCGTATTAAAAGGGATTTGTTATCTGAACGATGGTTCTGTTCCTCAAACTTTGGAAGATATTTTCGTAAGAACAACTAATATTACCGATGTGGATTTTGATGTAATGCTTCGCTGTCTTACCACCAAAGAAGCCACTTTGGAAACTGTTGAACAATATCTTTCCATTCTTGGAGATATTATGCGCTATGTGGAACATATAAAACTATGATTTACAGTGATATCTTTCTGGGAGACAGTAACCTCCCTTTGCTTGCGTTTGCTCTTCATAACGGACATTTTATGCCCGATGAACTTTTGTTTAACTGTGGAATTGACGAAGCTACAAGATTGCGGGAAGAAGACCCTTATACGGACGGCTTTGCAGAATGTTTTCCCAATAGAATTGTTGTTCAAACCAGCCGTTTTACTGTGGACTTGAATCGCTCTCCCCAAAAAGCTGTCTATGAAAAACCGGAAGATGCCTGGGACTTGCCGGTTCGTAATTTACCCCTTTCTGAAAAGCTGAAAACATTGCTGCTAAGCTCGTATGCGAATTGGTATAAAATTACCCGTTACCAAATTGAACGCCTGCTGCAATTTCATTCTCAAATAATTATTTTAGACCTGCATAGCTACAATCACCGCAGAGGCGGTCCAAATGCAAACCCTGACCCTCAGGACAACAATCCCGATATCATTCTGGGCAGAAATAACCTGCCTGAAAGTGATTATCCCTTTATTGAAAACTTGCGTTCTTCTCTAAACGGCTTACCCTTTCAAAATATATACCTGGACTGCCGCTGCGATGTTAAATTTGCAGGAGGATACTTTTCCCGTTGGGTAAATGATACTTTCGGAAATAAAGTCCTTTGCCTGGCTGTGGAATTCAAAAAAATCTTTATGGATGAATGGACGGGAGAACTAAATCTGGCTGCCTATAACCAGCTGAAGAATATCTTCCAGAATGCTGTTCTAAACTGGATAAACGAGCCAACCCTGCGTTCCCTTGAACGCTGAGAACATAGTTCCTCCGGGAAAAAGAGCCCAAAAGGGTGATACCTTGATAGCGACGGCAGTGTAAACACCTCGTTAAATTGCTATTACAACGGCAGCAGGTTTTGAATTTTTGTTTTAACTCTAAACCGAGCTTCAGCTTTAACAGTATCGGACAAAGGATAAATTTCCTGTTACCTCTGCATATAGTTTCAACCACAAAAAGGGTCGGTTTAGAGTCAAAACTCCACCACCTCAAAATTGGGAGTTGAAACAAAAGGCAATGACACAGCGTATCCATAACAAACTGACTATATATCCTTCCCAAACAAATCCCGGAATTTTTCCAATAACCCTCCGATATGAATCCCATATCTTTCCCGTATCGCGATATGGGAAAGATACGGGAATCTCATCCGCCGCATAGCACAAACAAGAAAGAACTGATAAACAAATTTCTTGGGAGTGAATGCTGCGGAAGGTATTTTATCGCTTGCTGGTGTTGATAATTTATATACATTTCATATTGAAAATACATAAAAGGAGAATAAGGTTTAGCAGGTTGAAAAGGTTTAGAGGGTTGAAAATCTTTTCAAGCCCCTTAGGGCGACACTAAAATAGCGATGGTGGGTAAGCCCCTCGTTTAGTGCAAGCTACAATATTTTTTTATCCTTTTCCCGCATCCAGAAAGCCCCTTAGGGCGACACTAAAATAGCGATGGTGGGTAAGCCCCTCGTTTAGTGCAAGCTACAATATTTTTTTATCCTTTTCCCGCATCCAGAAAGCCCCTTAGGGCGACACTAAAATAGCGATGGTGGGTAAGCCCCTCGGAAGGAGTAAGATAGCCCCAGTTATTCCCTTTTTTTAGCCATAATGGCAATTACGGCAAAGAGATAATATCTCTCCCTGACGGGTGCGATGGGCATTGCGCATTTGTTTTAGCTGCGGAGCATTCCACAAATCAATAATTTCATCTTTTTGAATGTCTCCGATAAAGATTCGGTCTTCTGGTTTTATGGCACATCCTTTTGCCGGGCACAAAGGAACCAAGCCATCGGGTCTTATTTGCAAATCCCTGTAAGTAACGGTGCAAACCGGTAGTGCTTCCTGTAAAATAGAGTTCTGGATATAAACATCATCCTGGGGAGGTGTTTCGGGATGCTGCAAAATATGTTGGGGTAAAATGCAATCGCAGAACTGGCGTAAATAGCGGCTGTCTTCCTTTTCTTTATTTAGGGTAGAAGGACGCACCATCAAGCGAATTCTGATGATGAGATCATCTTTTTTCTGCTGGCGCAATTCATAGAGTTGCTTGATATTACGCATAAAAAGTTCGTAACTGGCGCCCGGACGATTTATTTCATAAACATCTTTCCCGCCTGCATCCATTGAAAGTTCAATAAAGTTTAGTCCGCAATTCAGTAATTTTTCCGTCACTTCCGGGTTTTGCCATTGTCCATTGGTGATGATAGATAAATATTTGCAATAGCGGGACATTTCTTTCAGCATCAGGTCAAACTGAGGATGCAATGTAGGTTCTCCTCCGCTAATTCTGATTCTGCTAACAGGATGGCGTTTCAGGCGCTCAATCAGAGCTTGAAAAACCTCCTGATTCATCATTGTGCGCGGATTAGGAAAAAAAGGATTGTTACAATACAGACAGCGTAAATTGCAGGCATCGGTAATATCCACTGAAAGTAAAGGGGGATTTTTGGCATCTTTGAACCAGAAAGGATATTTCAGAATAAGTATTTCCTTTAGCGGAATACCCTTTTTTAAGATATGGGTATTCAGTTTCAGGTAATAGGATAAGTGCTTTAAAATCCAGGGCAGATAAAGTAGTTTTGAGGTTTGAGGTCTTTTTTGCGGCATAAGAAGTTCCTACTGTAACACCAATATTTTCCGAACTTGGGTTCTATCTTCCTTAAAACGCAGAAAATAGATTCCGCTGCATAACTCTGCAGGTATTGCAAAAGAAAAATTGCTTTCTCCCCGTGAAATTCCTTTCAGGGGTTCCTGATATACAATCTGTCCTTTCAGGTTAAAAAGCTGTAAGGTCAGCTCGGAGAATGCCTTATCGCTATAGAGCAGCAAATTTCCCTGCGTTTTCAAAGGATTGGGATAAATTGATTTTAGCTTTAGCGGAGTTGGAACTTGCACCGGATCAAAATTTGCCACTCCATTTTCGGTTACAGTTACTATAGCTGAGCTATTGGCAGAAAGCGAAATCCGCACATAACAGACATTATTAACTCCGCTTGTATCCACCTGAATAAGCGTTCCCCCTGAAACATTATAGCCCGTATCGTGTTTGGGCATAATAAATTGCAGCTGCGCATTTTCAAAAGCCAGGGGCTGATTATTGGTAATAATTGCCTTAACGCTATCCGCTACTCCATAATTGGAAGGAGAGTATTGAACGGAAAGATTATTTCCCGTTGCCCCGGCATAAATTGTATTATAGGGAGTCATTTGCCCGTTATTGATTCTAACTACCCGATAAGCACGATTGCCATCACAAGTGCTACGCGTAGCCAAATTATAGGGCTGAACGGAAATTGAACCGTCATTATAATGAATATGACCCCAAAGAGACATATCAATCCCTAAAGCAGCTAAAGAAAGTTGGTCTTGAAAATCGTAGTGATGAAACAGAACCTTTTTATAATTCGGAAAAAGGGCTAAGGTATTATTCAACCAGTTAAGTTGTTGATTAGTATAACTGGTGTCACCATATATATTCGGTCGCCAGTAATCATAATTATCGTAGCTCTCTAAACCGATAAAGACCGTGTTATTATAGGTAAAATAATAATCCTGAGTATGATAGGGATAAAGAGGGTCTTCGTTATTCAGCCAGCTCCAGCCAAAATATTTCCACCAGTTTTTTCTGGAGCTTCCCGCCGGAGGAGGTGTCTGATTCCAACCGCCGATATCATGATTTCCCGAGGTTACATAAATCGGAACATCAAATTCGGAAAGCACTTTCTGGATCCAACCATACCAATATTGATTGGCAAAGTTCTCCAATTCGCCTTCATTAACTAAATCGCCGGTAAAAAGAACAAACTCCGGATGAATAATATTGATATCGTCCATCACGGCTCTAAAATCTTCCACCGCTGTAGAATCGGTATCATAACCCGCATTGGGATAATACAAACGGTTAGGGGTATGGGCATCAGTTATATGCACAAAATAATAGTTGCTTTTTCGGCTGGGAATAACCTGCACCGCATTCGCGGTAAAATCACTAATTCCTCCGCTGGCAGCTACTTCCAAAGTGTATAATTCATAAACCGGAACGGAAGGAACCGTTACTGTAAGTTCCCAACGGTTTGGAGAAGTTAGCCATTGACTATTGGTAACGGGTAAATTCAGGCGTTTGTTGTTATGCCTTAACCAGGCATTCCAGTTGACTGTGTTTTGAGGAGCTAAACAGGTTATTTTGAATGTTTCCCCCGGAACAACTATTTCCGGTATATTCAGCAGAGGACGCTGAATAACGGTTAAAGTATCTCCCGGGGAATTATAACTGCTATTTATAGTTACACTTCCATTGATAAAGCTTTGAATGGCATTATCGCCGAAAAACACATTTTCAAAAGCCAGAGAGGTGGTTCCAGTATTAACAGTATAAAAATTAAGCTTTAACAGAATTCCTTGACCGCTCAAAATTGCCGGACTTTGATAAGAAACAGTTAGCAAACCATTTTGTCCATTAGCAGTTACTGTTCCTGCCTGCGATAAAGTGCCTGCGGTGTCTATGGATTCATAATTCAGAATATAAGGATTAAATGAGATGTTAAAAGAATAGGACTGATAGTTCTGTGAACCATCAATGCCATAAGCATTTACAGGAACAGAAAGGGAACTATGCAAACCGGCTGACTGATGAGGTATAGCCAAAGTTATGGTATTCGCTCCTAAAATCATATCTGTTGCCGACCGGGGATTGATGGCATAATAACTATATGAATAATCTACGATACCGGTTATTTCACTATAGACCTGCCCTAAGGAGACATCAGTCCAACTATGATTAGAACCGAAAAATTGATTATCTATCTGGCAAGCACCGCTGCCGTCATCTGCATAAAACTCTTGATAGCTATTGGGTTCTACGGTTACGGTAACATTTAAAACCTTTACCAAAACGCTTTCCCATTGCTCGCCGCTGCTGAAATCATTCAAAGAGCCCGTATTTATTTCACTGGCAGGAGGAAGAGGATTTCCCTGGCTTAAAACCTGAAAAGAGGATACTTGGGTAATTTCCGTTAAATCGTAATATTCATTTACCGTTCCGGTTACCTGAACTAAATCCCCTACCGCAGGATGATAGGTTTGATTATAGATAAATAACCCGCTCCAGGGTCCGCCTGCAGGATCACTGATAAAGAAACCGTAATAATTATACCCGCTGCCGGAATAAAAAGAAACGCCACTTACAATGCCCTGAACGATAACACTTTGGTCTAAATAAGGAGAATCCCCTCCTCCATCCGGATTATATTGAATATCGTAACAACTATGCGTAGTTTGGGCAAAAAGCCAACCGCAGGTAAGCAGAAGCAGGAGAAATATTACAAATTTACAGTTCATAGCTTTGCCAGTATGTTCTTTACCGAATTTATCGGAATGGCAAAACCGATACCTATGTTGCCTCCGCTTTCTGAAAGGATAAAGGTATTGATGCCAACTACTTCCCCGTTGATATTAACCAGCGGACCGCCACTATTACCTTGATTGATGGCAGCATCGGTTTGAATCATTGCTTTATACTCTCGCCTGTCCTGACGAGCTGCAAAATTACGATTTATGGCAGATATCACTCCTACCGAAACACTGGGCTTGGAATCATTCAATAAAAAGCCGTAAGGATTGCCTAAGGCAATACTCCATTCCCCGGTTATCAAATCGTTGGAATTTCCCAATTGCGCTACAGGCAGCTTATTTCCATTGATTTTAACTTTGGCAATATCGTGAACTTCATCTATTCCGGCAACCGTTCCGGAAAATTCGCGTTTATCAGGTAAAATAACTTTGATTTGAGCAGCGCCGCTAACAACATGCGCATTGGTAATGATGTAACCGTTGGAATCATAAATAACTCCGCTACCAATTGATTCCACTTGCCGTAATAACGGAATGGAACCGAAAAAATCAAAAAAGCCGAAACCAAAAGGACTGGCTGCTCGCACATATTCTGTTTTAATTACATTGATGCTGACAACAGCCGGCTCTACAGCTTTCACGGCTTCAGTGATGGAATTTATTCTTTTGGCAGCTGAAGCTTTATTGGGTTGGGAGGTAGAAGGGGAAACAAAATCGTTGCTAACCTCGTTTTTTCCTGCCTGCCTGTTTATTAATGCCATCGTAATAAAAGCATTTAACAACAGAATTATGATTATCGTGAAGAAGTTTATGCGTTTCATCTTCCTTCCTAAAGTTAAATAAATTTGTGAATGGCAAAGTCAATTACCGAAGCACTAACCGTGGTCTCAAAACAAGGTCCCTTCGGTCTTTCATTTAAAACAGCATAAACAGGATAACGCCAGCTATCACGAACTCCTTCCGTTAAATCTCTATGGCAGGCAACAGCAATAATAATATCCGGTTGGGTGTCATTCACCAGTTTTCTTGCCAGAGAACCACCACTGGCAACTGCCGTTTTAATTTGATAATCTCTTGATAATGCCTTCATTTTAGCCATATCGCAACCACCGCATTCTTCACATTCAACAATATTGTTATTGATGCGAATTTTGCATTGCGAACTTTGCAAACAGTGCGGTAATAACAATAGCAGATTGGAATAATGCATCCCCTGATGATTGGTGACTACAATTTCATTATTAAAATAGAGAAACGACTCCTGTAAAGTATCCATTTTCTGGAAACTTATCCTGCCAATAATTCTGGCAATCGGAAAATAGATATTCACCAGCATCCAGGAAAGATACATTCGTAACCAAGGGGGCTTAATTTTCTTATGCGTGCTTACAAGAGCTAAAATCCAGGTGCCTATTAGAATTACTATAATCACAAAAAGGATGGTGTAAATTATATTTCCCCAGGCAGAAAGACCTAACTGGTGATAACTGCCTAAGACCATTAAAAAGAAAATGAGCGTAATTATGAGCAAAGAGATGCTGACAAACATAGGGAATTTGATTATGGCAAAGTATTCCTTTTTCATTTTTCCCTTCCTAATATTTCTTTTTCCTTGATGCGGGCTCCATTGATAAAAGCTTTGGCAGTCATCACTTGCTTGCCCGCGGGCTGAACCTTTTTTATAAGCAATTTATAGTCCAGGCAATTAACAAAAAAGCCAGCGTCATTATCTATGGCACCTATCAACCCGGGCTCGTCATTAACAGGTTCGGTTGTTTTTTCCGAGCTTAGCACTTTTAATTCTTTATTCCGGAAAAGTGTCCAGGCACCGGGAGTTAAAGAAAAAGCTCGGATTTGGTTATGGATTTCCGTTACCGTTTTCTGCCAGTTAATTTGGCGGCTGGACTTGGTAATTTTATAACAGTAACTTGCCTGTTTTTCATCCTGTTTTTCACCGTTTAGCTTTTTGGCACCATTGAGCATTTTCCAAAACAGCCATAATAAAGTAGCTGCCTGTTCTGCAAGGCGTTCTTGAAGTTCGCTGCAGGTTTCGTTTTCAGCAATAGAAAACTTTGCTTGAGCCAGAATTGGACCTGCATCCATTTTGGCTGTCATCCGGTAAATAGTATTTCCGGTTTGGGTCTCGCCATTTAAAAGAGCACTTTGAATAGGGCTGGCACCTCTATATTCAGGTAACAGGGAAGGATGAAGGTTTATTGCTCCCAAAGGACACAGGCAGCGGATTTTTTTGCCTAAATAACCGCCAAAGGCAGCGGTAATAATAATATCCGCTTTCTGTTCAGCCATTTTAGCAATGCTTTCCCCGGCATTAATATCCTCAGGAGTAATAAGCGGTAAATTATGCTCTTTTGCAAATCGGGCTACGGGAGTGAGGGTTAAATGTAAATTGCGTCCGGCAGGTTTTGCGGGTTGGCTGATTATTAAAGATGGCATACAGCCGTTTTGTATTAGCTTTTGCAGCGCCGGTAAACCGTAATCGGAAGAACCGATAAACAGATAACGCATTATAGAGCAAACCCTTCCATTATATTCTGTCCGTTCACTGCTCTTGCCTGCAAAGCGTTTAGCTTATGCAAAATCTTTAACCGGGCAATTCTTCCCAGGCGGTCGGTAAACAGAATACCTTCCAAATGGTCATATTCGTGTTGAATAACAACTGCCTTTTTTGCTTCAGCGCTTTCCGTTTGCCTGTTACCGCTCAAATCGGTGTAAGTATAAGTAATAATTTTACTGCGTGTTACATCGGCAAAAACATCCGGCAAGCTGATACAGCCCTCTTCGTAAACAACTTCCCCTTCTCTGCTTTCTATAACGGGATTGATTAAAACCTGGGGATGCTTTTTATCGGTTAAATCTTCGTATTTGGGGTCTATAACTATTACCCGCCAAAGTGAACCAACCTGGTTAGCTGCCAGGCCTACTCCATCTCTGGCATACATAGTATAGATTAAATCCTGGATAAATTCCTGCAGACCGGGGGTATTAAAATCTACTTCCGGCAGCTTCTGTTTTAAAATATCATCTCCGTAGAGACGCACAGGTAAAAGTTTGGGCTGATATTTCATTTCTCGGTTCCGGGTTCTGTTGTTGCCACAACTCCTACAATAGCATTTCTTTGAATATCTATCCGCACTTTATTGGTATCGTCAATTTCCAAAACCACAATTCCTTTATCCGGTTTTAGAGAAACGACCCGACCATAGATTCCGGAACTGGTTAAGACCTTATCGTTTACTTTCAGTGCTTCCTGCATCTTTTGGGTTTCTTTTGCTTTCTTTTGTTGGGGACGGATTAGCAATAGATACAGGATTACAAACATTATGACCATAAAGATCAGGGTAGTTGCGGCACTGCCTGATTGGGAAGAGGTAGTTGCGGCACCGCTTTGTTGGGAAGAGGTAGTTGCTGCTGCTTCCAGTAATATGTAGTTCATTTTTTTCTCCTATACTCCAAAGAATCTTGGATATATTTTTATTAGTATTTGAATCAGGATATTAGTATATGCTCCTGCTATAATATCATCAGAAACAACCCCCCAGCCCCGGGGTAGTTCCTGAATTTTCTTTATGGGAAAGGGCTTAGCTATATCAAACACCCGAAAAAGCACGAAGGCATAAAGCCCAATCAACCAGTTATGAGGTAAAAACAAAACACTGGCAAAATAACCGCAGACCTCATCAATCACAATGCTGCCGTTATCTTTTCCCAGGGTTCTTTCTGCTTTTGTGCTTATGAAAACGCTAAGCAGGCAAAAAACCAGCCAGACGGGTATTGTGTAATATAATGCCTTACCGGTGAAAGGTGAGCCCGAAAAAAGCAGGTAAATTCCAAACGCTGCCAAGGAACCTATTGTTCCCGGCATAAAAGGAATAAAACCTATGCCCAGTATTGTGGCTAAAAAAGTGTAAGGGTTAAGTTTTTTGTTGTTTCCGGTCGTCATAATGTTATTTGTACAAATGCTTCACGCCGTAAGTTTTCTATCCAGATATTGAAAGCATCATATTGTTTTTTCTTCAGGAGCATCTCACGGGCTTGGTCTTTCACTTCTTCATATTTATAAATACGGGGAGGGTATTCCTGTAAACGGCAAAAGATATACAGCATACCGTTATTTTCCAGCACAGGAGTAAATTGTCCCACCGGGGTTTGCATTATTTGAGGAGCAAAAAGAGGAGGCAGGTCTTTTTCCGCAAATTCCCCTAATAAACCGCCATCTTTTTTACTCTCCTCATCCATTGAATATTCTTCTGCCAAAGAGGCAAAGCTTTCGCCGTTTGCAAAGCGGTTACGGATTTCTTCCATCAATTGTCTTTCGCTTAAAGAATCCTCCGCTGAGGGAACCACGGTCTTTAAGATGTGGCGAGCTCTAATTTCCTCGCCTCTTTTCTCTTCCAGTTTAATAATATGATAGCCGAATTCGCTTTCTACGATGTCACTTATTTCCCCAACTTTTAAGGCAAAGGCAGCATCTTCAAAGGGTTTAACCATTTGACCCCTTTTAAAAAACCCGAGGTCTCCACCAACTTCTTTACTGGGGCAATCACTTTCCGCAGCGGCAAGAGTAGCAAAGTCCTCACCTTTTTGCAGGCGTTTTTGGATTTCTTTAATTTCTGCCAGTTTTGCCTCTTTGCTTTTCCGGTTGGGTTTTATTTCTCTAAAGATTATTCCCAAATCCCAGGAAACAGGTTTTACGGCTAAAGTATCTTTCGTTGCATTATAGAAATTGATTACTTCTTTTTCTGTAACGGTTACTTTATTCACTATTTCTTTGTTTAAAATCTGTTCGGAGAGTGCTCTTTCAGTTAGCAAGTCCTTATATAACTGTAAGAGATCGGATTCCGTAAGTTTACTCTTTTTCAGGTCTGCATTGAAGTCCGCGGAACTGGGATATTGGGCTTTTATCTTCTTTAAGTAATTTTCTGCCATTGTTTTGATCTCGTCATTATTCACCGTAAGATTAAGGTCTTTTGCCTTCTGAATAATCAATTTTTGATTGATCATTTCGTTTAAGACAGCACCGGGGTCAGTATCTTCTTTTAAGATACCGGCGCTTTGCATTTGTGCCATTTCTTTTTGTAAATCGGAGAGTAAGATAATGTCCGTTCCTACCTTGGCTACAATTTTATCTATCAATTCTGCCGTTAAAGATAGGGTAAACACTATCAGCAAAAGGGCTAAAGTTAATTTTCTTTTCATTATTTATCTTCCTCTATTTATTGCCACCAGCTGCGGTTAAGGAAAAAAGGATGTCTTTAGTAATAATATATCTCGCTACTTTGGGCTTTGATTTCTTTAATCAATTCCTGAAACACCTGGTCTTGTTTTTCCAGCAGAACTTTGCGTTTTATTTCCGCTCTGTAATCCTCAAAATTAGCTTCCTGAGGGGTAATTTGGCTTTCCAGAACACGAAATACATACCACAGCGGTTCTTTATAAACCAAGCCAAATTTATTATCTTGCAATTCGCGTGCCTTTAACCAGAATAAAGAATCCGGGCTGCCCGCAGAAACCATTCCCATAAAGCCCCCTTTGTTTTTCAGTTCTTCAATAGAATAGCGTTGCACAGCTTCCCCGAAATTCAATCCCTGGTTAAGTTGCTGCAGAACATTTTCCGCAGCTATTTTATCGCCTAAAGCTATACGCTGGATATTATAGTTAACTGCATTTTTTTGAAACTCTGCCTGATGCAGGCGAAAGTAATTAAACAGCTGATCTTCCGAAACCTCAATTTCGGAAAGGCGTTTGGCAATCAACGCATTGGCTTTAACCTTTTTAGCGGCATAACTGATTTTCTGTTTAACCGCCTTATCTTTATCTAAGCCCTTTTTATCTGCATAATGGGCTAAGAGAGTAAGGTTTACCCAATCCTCAATATACTTTTTTCTGGTTTCGGGATTTAGTTTTTCCCAGTCCTCAATGGCAAAAGTGGACTTAAAATCATCCAGATAGAGAATTTCTTTATCAACCTGAGCTAAGGCAATCCCTTTTTCTTCTTTTTTTGTGCAACCACATAATATAGTAAGCAAAATTAAAGCAAAAGCAAATCTTTTCATCTTATAAATAGGGCGGAGTGTAAGTTATTTTAATATATGGTTTTTTCTCGGCAGCTGTGCTTTCATTGCAATCCCAAAATTCCAGCGTGCCAAAATTCTTGCGTTCCTGAGTGGATTGAATAACTATTCCTTTCGGGGTTTTATCACCTGATGTATATGCTTGAATTATAGGAGTAATATCCACCGTTAAAGAATCGCCGATAATAGTTCCAGTGCTGGTTACTGTATAAACAAGTGTTTCATAATCACTTTTTACTAAAGTAACGGGGGTCTCTATAGAATCCTTTACAACATTGAAAGGATAAAGAGAATAGCTCTTTGTGGAATGGTAATAATCATCATTTTTAATGTGTAAAACCAAACTGGCTTTATTGATTGTCATTCTTTTTCTCTGTTCAGCTGTAAGCTCACTTCCTGCGTTATCTACAAATATGGTAGAGGTTGGCTCATATTTCACATATAGACAGGAGGAGGTTAAATTGCTTATTTTCCATTGGCTGGAAGGGGTTGTTACCGGTGCTTCTAAAGTATAAGTATCTTTTGCCGGGGATTGATTATAAGTTATCCATTCTTCTTCAGTTTTATATTTGATATTCAATTTTGGGGTTTGACTACTTTCCAGAGAGTATATTTCTACCCAACCTTCATTTTCCACCTTCAGGGCTAAATTCCAGCCGGTAGAATCAGGATTTTGCCAATTAGTTATTTCGGTTTCCGGAATGCTAAAAGTAATTTCTTCACCGGCTGTTCCGCTTGTATCAGCTAATGAATATGTAGCTATAGGATTTGGTGATAAATCGCTATCTGTAATATTTGCCGGGTCTAAGGAATCATTCCAGACCTTGTTCACTTTGTATAATTTTAACATCAGGGAGTTACGCAAAGCATAACACCCGACAATGTTTAAGGAGAGAAAACAGCTGTCTGTTTCAATACTTTCTATATTCGCAGGTAAGCCCGTAAACCGGAAAAAACTTAAGGCATAGGCATCGTTATAATCTCCTGCCAAAAGTTTCTTTTCACTGCCGGAAATACTTATTTCTTCAGCAGCAGGAAAACTGAAACCCATCATCATTCCTGTTTCATCATTAACGGTCAGAGCTCTTACATCACTGAAATTATTGCCTGTCAAATTATCCTTATCAGTGCAACCGCTAAGCACTGTTAAAATAATTGTCAGACAGATAAGCAGCTTTAATATGGCTTGGAACGATTCCATAATAATAATCCTATTTTAATTTAAATCTATTATACAGTATTATAAGTAGGCGTTGTGGATAGGGGGATATTTGGTCAAGCTTTTTCTTTTCTCTTTGTCTTCTATGCTTTTCCAGCTGACATTTTTCTGTGGATAACTTGTGGATAACTTTGGTCTCTAACCTTAAGTTATCCACAATAAAAGTTCCCCAATCCATTTAGTATTAACTTATTCACTGCTATCCACATAATTTCATCCACACTTGTGGATAACTTTCCGAAAAAAACGACATTCCCATCGTTATATTGGAGAAACGACATCCTCATCGTTTTATACCCCGGAGAAACGACATCCTCATCGTTTTAGAGTTGACCAGGAGGTCAACTCTCCGAATTTCATAGTTGACCGGGAGGTCAACTCTCCAAATTTCATAGTTGACCGGGAGGTCAACTCTCCAAATTTCATAGTTGACCAGGAGGTCAACTCTCCGAATTTCATAGTTGACCGGGAGGTCAACTCTCCAAATTTCATAGTTGACCAGGAGGTCAACTCTCCGAATTTCATAGTTGACCGGGAGGTCAACTCTCCGGATTTCATAGTTGACCGGGAGGTCAACTCTCCGGATTTCATAGTTGACCGAGAGGTCAACTCTCCGGGTTTCGTAGTTGTCCTTGAGGTCTATGCCCCGGAGAAACGACGTCCTCGTCGTTTTAGAGTTGACCAGGAGGTCAACTCTCCGTGTTAACAGCACCCCCGATTTCTCCAATTTGCAAAACTTATCTCTCACGCTATTTATTATCAAGCTAAAAACTCAACACCTTAATCAATCCCATAATCGGCATTCTATTTTTTCAGGTTTTTAATAATCCCTTCCAGCAAAATTCGGAAGTCCTCTTTTTCCCGAAACTGATTTTCCACCATTTTTTTGGCATGTAAAACCGTTGTGTGGTCTTTCCTGTTATAATATTCCGCAATATCTTTCAGGGAGAGCTGGGGAATTAAATAATTAGCCAAATACATTGCTACCTGACGCGGAAAAGCAACCTGTGGTTTACGCGTTTTTTCCAGTAACTGAGAAGGGGTTATTCCATAGCATTCACAGACCTGTTGCGTAATTGCATCCAAACTGATAGCGTTCATCTTTTCGGAAATCATATCGGAAAGAATTTCGCTTGCCAAAGAAACATCTATTTCTTCAGGATTCAGTTTATTATAGGAAGAAAACGCTAAAATGCGAATTAACGAACCTTCCAAGGCACGAACGCTGCTGGTAATGTTATCGGCAATAAAATTAATAATCGCATCGCTTAATATCACATTTTCGGGTTCGGCTTTTTTGTGCAAAATTGCTACGCGCGTTTCAAAATCAGGATTTTTCAGGTCACACAATAAACCGCTTTCAAAACGCGTAACCAACCGTTTTTCCAAATCGGGAATATCTTTGGGAGGTCTGTCCGAAGTGAGCACAATCTGTTTTCTGTTTTCAAACAAAGCATTAAAAGTATGGAAAAATTCTTCCTGAGTTCCTTCCTTACGAGAAAGGAAATGGATATCATCCATCAGCAGCAAATCCACTTTTCTGAATTTGTTTCTAAATTCCGACATTTTATTACTGCGAATACCATCAATCATTTCATTGGTGAATGCCTCGGAAGTGATATAGTAAATAGAACAGTTCCGACCTTCTTTTTGCACGAAATTTCCAATTGCCTGCATTAGATGGGTTTTACCCATTCCGCTCTCACCATAAATAAAAAGAGGATTATATGTATAACCGGGAGATTCGGCAACCGCTTTGGCAGCACTATAGGCAAAATTGTTATTTTTCCCTACTACAAATTCATCAAAAGTATTACGCTCATTTAGTTTTACATTGGAAACAACCCGGTTGCCGCTATATTCAGGCAGTTCTTTTTCTTCATCCCGATGATTTCGCCGGGGTTGAGTGATAAATTGCACCTCATATTTCCTGCCGTAAAGTCCGTAAGAAATTTCTCCTAAGACCTCTTTGTAATTTTGATTCAAATAATTTGCTGAGAACTGAGTAGCTACTTTAATCATCAATTCCCGATCATTCATATCCACTAACTTTGTATCCGAAAACCAGGTTTTAAAACTTTGAGAATTAATATTCTCTTCCAGTTTATCCAGTATGTTCTGCCAAATATCTTGATCCATAAAGCACTATCCCGTAAATTTATTTATCCACAAACCGTATTCTGCTGTTACAGATACGCCAGTAGCATTATTATCTCATTCATTTATATAAACTTAACCTTAAAAAAAGGACATCCTTGCAGTTCCCTTTTTTGCAGTTATCCACAACTTATCCACAGCTATAGTAAAAAATTCTATTTTCCATACCTTTACAGATTTCCCCAAGCTGTGCCAAGACCAACTTCACCAAAAAAAATCTCATCTCTGTTTTGTCAAGCAACTAAAAGCTAAGGATAAGATAACTTAGCAAAAGCAAAAAATTAACAACACTCTAATTTCAGAAAAGATAGAACCGAAACAGGATTTTTTTACCTTAGGGAAAATGAATCCTATCCTTTTTGTTTCTATGAAGTTAGTGTTGGCTAAATTTTTTTTAAATCTTTTGCCCGAGAATAGAAGGAAACCATTGCAAACCCAAATCTTACGCTAACTACCCGGCAAAAAAGAAGGACGCAAAGCTATCCTGATTGGGAATAATGACTTTTTGGATAACTAAAAGCGGGTTTGTCTTGGCAGATTTTTTATCCTTGCTTTTTGCCTTTCACTTTTTTTATCCGCCTGAAGGGTAGCAAAGTGTTTTCCGTTAGATACTTTAATAACCCTTTAACGATTCTTTAACGATGCCTTAACCTTGCTAAGGAATCGTTAAAGGAACTTTTATGCTGTATCAAATAGCTGAGAGGGTATAATACAGCTAAAAAAGCGGAGCTTCATCCTCTGCGGAACAGGTACTTATTACATTAGAATGCAAACAGGAAAGGAGAATTATATCAAGAAAGCAGTCCTATTAAAATAAAGATAGGTAGCCGTTCTTTGTACCGGCGGACGCTGTTCCGCCGTTTTTGGTACCGGTGGACACCGTTCCGCCGTTTTTGGTACCGGCGGACACTGTTCCGCCGTTTTTGGTACCGGCGGACACTGTTCCGCCGTTTTTATTCGGCGCTACAGCGAGCGCCGGTACAAAGAGCGCCGGTACACTGCGCCGGTACACTGCGCCGGTACACTGCGCCGGCTACATTTTTCTCAATGTTCCCAAAGCTGTCCTATTCAGGACAATCTCTTTATTTGCAGTAACTGGATAATATTCTGCAATTTCTGGGTATAACACTTTGCTATTGAATAACTTTAAGCTCTACCCGTCTATTCCGTTCTCTTCCGGATTCGGTTTTGTTGCTGGCAATGGGACGATTGGGTCCGTATCCAACAACAATCAATCTTATAGGATCAATACCTTTAGATTTTAAATAATCTGCCACGCTTTGAGCTCGTTGTCGGGATAAAACAAGGTTGTATGATGCTTTGCCTTGATTACAGGTATGGCCTGAGATTTCCATTCGGATACCCGGATTGCGTAATAGAGTTAGAGCAATATCATTCAAAACTGGATACGACTCGGGTTGAATAACTGCACTGTCATAAGCAAAGAGGATGTTATTGAACACAAAAACCTTGTCCAAAGTGAGAGGTTCCATCACGATCTGCAAATCCCTGTTGCGCTCTCCAGGATTTGGGATAAGTTCCATGCTAACTGTCTGATAACCCTCCAAACCACACTCCACTCTATACCTGTTACACAGAGGCAATTCTGTTTGATATATCCCCCTGCTTGGTTTAAGAGCTTGGCGGTAGCGAGTCCCGTTGATAATATAAATGATATTCAGTTCGGGGCTCAAGTAATATCCTTCGGGATCTACAACAGTAGCTGAGATGGTAAACAATACCCCGGAATTTATTTGATCCCGAACGATTTGTCCTGTAAGAGGAGAAGTGAGATCCGTGTCCTCATACCAGACCGGATTGTCCGTGTCATCTACGATCCAGTAAGACCTGGGAGCATATTCAACCAGTAAATATTCGGGAGATGTACCCCGAGAAGAAGAGCGAACCAAGGTTGCGTTATTAGTTCCGCGCTGATGCACATAACGTTTCTCTCTCATAGCTCCATTGATAACATTACCCAGGTTTTCAGGATAAGACCAATCATCCCATCCGGAGCTAAGTTTCACCACCTTGAATAAATCCATATCACCCATTCCCGGGTAGCCATCTGAGCAAAAGAATAGAGTTTTGCCATCCCAATCTAAAAATGGGGAATCCTCGTTACCCTCAGTATTAATTGATGTTCCCATGTTAATTGGGTTTTGCCACTCTCCATCGGTAAATAAACTATACCAGATATCAAAACCTCCCTGACCTCCGGGTCTGGAAGAGCTGAAGAAGAGGACTCTGTCCCTATACACCCAGGGGTCAATATCGTCCCAATCACTACTCACTGTTTGCATTAGAACCGGTTTCTGCCATAAGTTCTCTTTTTTGCTGGTATAAAGATCAAAATCTTGGCGATTGCTGTCATACTTTCCCATAATCCAAGCCAGGTTGCCATCTTCCGAAAATGAGCCAATAGCTTCATCGTCATCGGAGGCAAGTTCTTCTACTAATACAGGTGTGGACCAGGTATTATTCAGCGATTCTGAACACCAGATATTATATCCATTATAGGGTGCAGGACGAGCTGAAGATAAATAAAGCAGATTGCCGGAGGGATGAAAGCAGAAGTAATCTTCTCCGTATTCGGTCAAAATACCTAAGGGTAGTTCCGCTTTGGTTACCGAACTGAAGATCTTGGATTGATTTTTCAGAATTCTCAGTAACTCTCTGGCAATGTCAGAATACTGAACATCACCGTATTGCAGGTATTCCTGAAATAGCTGTATTGCCCTGGAATTATCTCCCAAAGCCATATAATTCATTGCAGTCCAATAAATGTAATCAGGATTGGGAGGGTAAACCCTCTCCTGCAGCAAGTCCAATTTTTCCAAAGATAGCTGATAATTGCCTAAATCGTAAGCTTCAAGTGCTTCATTGAAAGTAATCTCTTCCGAAAAGCTATCCTGCAGGTCTTCCTCTGCCTCACGATACATAACAGGTTCAAACGGGTGAACAATAACGAAATTCACCAAGCTTAATACCCAATTTGAATACTCCCATTCAAGATCCCAATTCAATTCTCGGGTAGCTTGAAGCTTGGTATCTTCAGCATTTTTGATAAAATCCCCGGCTTGAGAGGCGGTCATCTTAATATAGATTACCTGATTAAGATCCTGGTTATGCAAGGATAGTGCCCCTCTTGACGAGTCATAGCCCAGAATTTGAATTTTCCTGGTTGAATATTCTTCTCTACTACTTTCCAATAGAGTTTGAATCTCCTGGCGGATTTGCTCTTTTCTAAGCTCTAAATCAGAACTGTTTAGGATGGCATTAGGAACCTCTACTAAAGAAGGATTCAAACTCAACCACTGCTTTCGGTTCTGAACTATACTTTTAATCTCATCGGTAGTTAAACCTGCCAATCTGATGCTAAAGATCACAATTGCCACAAGTAGGAGATATGTTTTACTCTTATTCACTTTTCGCCTCCCCTCATTTTCTCCATAGATAATATCTAAAGCCAATGCCAAACCGCGTAGTAGTCCCCTCCAGCGATGCCATTCGGGAGGGGAGATTTGGATTCTGAACAGGCCTGGGTTTATTTGTAGTATCAGAATTAAGCCAGGCATTTACTTCATCACTTCTATACCAATTTCCTTTATAAGAACCCTGATCTTGTAACAAGCCATACAGATAGACATCCCAATCTGCACTTAACCTTAGGCATAGTTCAGTGCGAACTTCTAAACCATTATATAAATTAAATGCTCTTGTAGATCTGCTTTTTGAGCCATCAGCATCTTCCTCATCAAACTTATATACATAACGGTAATTAACCGTATCCACTTTGGCTTTGGTAGTCATCGGATAACGAATTCCCAAACGGTAGCTTACTATCGTATCCAGGTTTAATGTCTTCTGAAAAGAACTGAACCTAAAACCTCCTCCGATACTGAATAGATCAAAGCTGGGGGAAACCTTTTCCCTGTCCAGATCCCAGGGCAAATAAACACGATCCAATAGACCAATTGTATAGATTAGGTTCACATTGCTGTTTCCGGCAAAACCGGTATAGTTATATAATCCGGAAGCGCTTAATGCCATCGCTCCGGGCTTTTCTTTATCAGCAATACCTTCATAAGCTCCAAAGAACTCAATATTCTCCAGAGGAAAAGTGTTACGATCGTTGACAACTGTGAGAGTGGTTGTTTCTCCATCAACAATATCAGCCATAAAGGTATCTTTTAAAACATCCCGGCGGTCATAAGCTTCAATCTCGTATCTGCCTGGAGATAAATACACTCCATCATCCAGAGCATATTTATTGCCATTAACAGTAAAAGTTCCTCCCTTAAGGTTAGACCTGATCTTTATCCTTCCAGCAGGGATGCTAACCATTAGGTTGGTTTCTTCTCCTGCACGAATCACAACTTCATAACTTTTAGTGATTACGGGGTAAGCGGATGATACCTGTTGCAGCGATGCCACAACACTCATTATGCCAATCGGGAATTCAATGCCGTGATCTGAACTCAGTTCAATATTTCCGGAATGAATCACTATATCCGGATTATCACAAACAATATTCAATTTACCAACCAGTTCATCCTCATTTATATAGGAATTGCCAAATGCTTCCACATTCACAATTTTCCTGGCTAAAGAAATAGAACCATCGAACACACTTACATTATATGAACCGGTAGGCAGGGCTATGGGTCCATTATTATAGTAAAAAAGATAACCATTTACTTCTGTTCCGTATCTTGTATTGATATCTATCGGAGAAAGTAAGCCCACCGAATTCGTGTGGTGATAATCATAACCTGGGTTCACAGCTGCCAGATTTACCAGGTATAACTTGAATTCATAATCTCCAAACGGTTGAAAATCAAAGACGGGATCCCAATAGAGCAGCTCTTCCAGATTGGAATTGCTGATATCCTGATATCGCCCTAACAGAGTTCTCGCTTTATACCAATTAGTTGTGTTTTTAAGGCGATAGAAAACATACAGATCGGCACGAATGTTAAATCTTGAAACAGTGCTGCCCAATTGAATCGTATAGCGCTGATTGTCTTGACTTACTTGGAAATCCGTAATCTCTTGCGCAGCCAAGCCAATAGCCAAACTAAAAACCAACAGTATTAGAATTCTTTTCATCAGTAATGCTCCAGTTCTTTAGGTTGCTATGTAGTTTATAAATTTCAATGATACTTGTCAAGATAAAAATCCGTGGCATTTTAATTTAATGGGCAATGGTTACCTACCTGTCAACAATTGAATGATGAGGACATCGTTTTTCCGGAAGGTTGACGTCCTCGTCAACCCTCCTCTCACGATTTTTCCCGCAATGGTGATGTCCTCGTCAACCCCTCATAAAATGAGTAAAAATAACCCCTCCGCTCTTCGCTCTCAGCTCCTAAGCCCCTAAGGGCGACATCGGAGGGTTGACCTTCTGGTAAACCCTCCTCTTACGCTTTATTTCTTTACCGAAAGGCAAACGGTAACGAAACACAGTGTTACCACTAAACGATGAGGACATCGTTTTTCCGGATGCAAACCAATGATAATTTGGTTACCCGATGGTAGATTTTCCCGTTCAACCACCATATTTATTCTATTTCGTTACTGAAAAGAGCGTGATAAAGAAATAGTGCGGTTGCAAGTGGCACGACAAAATGTCGTTCTTCCTGATAAAAAATCGGAGCTCTTTTGAGCTCCGATTACACCAATTAGCGAGAAAAATTCAGAGTATTTCTCTATTATTAATAAGAAAGAGTATCAGCATATACAGGAGCAGTTTCTTCAACAGTTGATTCATCTGTAGGTTCTAATAGGCGTTCATTTCTTTGATATTCGTCCTCTCTTTCAGCCAGATATCTTACGCTATACATTATTTCTCCCATTATTCCTTTCCAAAAATCATCCCTATCGTTTAAATATTCATTAATAGGTTTCAAGCAGTTATGTTTTTTATCACTAAAGGTTAATTCCACTTTCAGTTCATTGGAGGTATTACCATTGGTTTTAACAAGCGCATTCAATTTATCCAGCAAGTCCAAAGCATCTTCTTCTTCATCAGACAATTCATCCGTCAAATCTTTTATAGCTGTGAAATTCATCGTCATATTGAAGGGATTTTTATTCATTTTTCTGGCAAGAGTTCCTTCCAAACCGCGATTGCTTTTTTTATAGTTATTATTATTTGTAGTGCAGATCATCACATTATCTTCAAAGAAAACGGCTAAATTGCCAAAATAGTAATATTTACCATCTTTACGCAAACGACCTTCGCGGTTCATCTCTTTCAGCAAATCCTGCACTCCCTTATTGTTCTTTACCGATGCAACAAGAGTTATAAAAGGAGGTTCCTTTTCGTCCAAAATATTCACTGCAATTATGCCGGAACCATCTGCCAGCTTATTTAGATGTTTCATTAACTTGCTAATCTCGGGATTGTCAATACTTTTCAACAGTTTATCAATTCTCTTTTCCGAAAGGGCATAAAGCTTAGGATAATTGGTTTTTACGGAGCTCAGCATAATCAATCCTTCGGTAGGAACATAAGGATAGAGGTCTTTCACATTAACGGCATCGTTAATAACGCTTTCCAGTTTCTTTTGCTTTTCCTGGGTCGTCTCAAATTTTACTGAGGATACCAATTTCCCCTTATCAAAATCAGCGGAGAAAGAGAGGAAAGTATTATACAGTTCAGTAGGTAAATCAATTGCCGTGTTCATTGGAATTTTGGCATCATAAGTAAGTCCTAAAAGGACGCTTTCAAAAACATTTTCCGGGTCGTCCACCCTAAATTGGTCCATAATGTCCCAATAATCGTAATAGTAGCGGTAATCACTTTCATAATAATAGTTTCTATACATCTCGCGCTGTTTATACTGGGAAATTATTCTTTCCACATTTCCTTGGGCGTCTTTTAATCCTTTTTGAGCAATACGAGCCATTCCATCCAAATTAGCCCAAAGGGTTATGTCGTGACCTCTTAGCTTACTGCTGCGAAAGTCCTTATTGGCAAGAATGCAGGCAGATTTATCCTGGGTTAAGTAAGTTTTCACTTTTTTGCTAAGGTCGTTATCATTGCTTGGATCGGTTATTCCAATCAGCATAGATTTTCCAGTCCACATACAGGAAAGACCGTTCAGATCAATTTCGTAGATGTTGGATTTTTTACTAACCGATAGGTCTTTACCACCAGGTAGAGCTATATTTTTGGTAAAGTTATACACTTTTTCCGCATTGGCAATAGGCATAACCATAAAAATATAGGGAAGGTTTTTTTTCGTATCAAACTCCCCAAAAAGGTAGGAGGGCTTCGTAGTTATTAATCCTGTGCTGCGCGGATCTTTAATTAATGCCTCCAGATTATACTCTTCCAAGGCAGAAATCAAGTCCTCATTAATATCACCCTTTTTCATTGCTCCGGTTTTGTTCAGCAGCTGGGGTAAATTAATCTTGGCTACAACCAGAGCGTTTTTACTAATATGACGAATTTGAGGCGAAGAGGTTGCAAAATAGTAACCGGCAATAACCACAATAATTATAAATAAAACTATCAAAACAGGGATTAAAGCTGATTTCTTTTTTCGCTTACCCTCTAAAACTGCAGGGGTTTCTTCTTCCGAAGTAGGAATTTCTTCCGAAACCTGCTCCTGCATTGATTCTTTCACTTCTTCTTGCATTAGTTCCTCCAAATAATTTATTTGTTCTTCAGCAAAAATAAAGACAATTGCAACTATGTATATCTCTAAAATAATGTCAAGGTTTTTCCTGCCTGCTGCCAAAAGCGAATATTAAATCCTAAAAAAACAGAAAACATCTTGACAAAAAAACTAAACGCTAAAATAAGGAATTATAGTCGCAGAAGGAAATTCTGCCTAAGAAAAAAGGAGAAATATTATGAAAACGAATGCCTACCTGTTAGTATTGCTTTTACTGCTATTAGTAGCAGGACTGCAATCCCAAACCTTATCCCAAGTAAAGTTAGGTGTAATTGGAGGGCTAAATTTTGCTAATTTCAGTGGAGATGACATTGAGGATCTGGATGACGCCGGATATGATATTGAAGGAAGAACACTCGGTCACATTGGAATTATCGGAAATGCAACTGTATCACAAAATCTTGCTTTGCAAGGCGAAATTGCCTTTAGTATGAATGGATCAAAATGGGAAGGAACTTATTATGATGAATATGGCTATGAATATGATACAACTTGGAAACATAGTATAAATATGCTGCAGGTTCCTGTCTCCGCAATCTATACTGTGAATCTTCCTGAATTAGCATTCAAACCATATTTGGGAGCAGGACTTTCGGCAAGTATTCCTATCAGCTCAGGTTTTTCGGTAGAACTTGGTGGACAAGATGAAGATTTCGATTATGACGATGAAAATTTTGAAGAACTTTCCTCCTTCGTTCTTGGCTATCAACTAAATCTGGGTATGGAATATGATAAGTATTTTTGCGAACTCAGATATGAAAGAAGCATTACTCCTGTGTTTGATAACAAATATATAGACGATGTTTTTTATAAAAACATTAAACTCCTGGTAGGCTTTCGCTTTGATAGTAACTTTTAATATTATGTAAACATAACCAATTGTGCATTGCAAGCGGAGGTTTCGTTGCCTCCGCTTTTATTCACTTTAATCCTACAAAATAAAAATGTGCATTTAACTGTATGCCATTCTTATGGATACCCCTCTTTTTAGCAACTACATTTCTTGCAATACACCGAAACTTGCCCTCAGCTTTCAGCCCTCTGCCGAAAGCCCTTTAGGGCGACACAATGATAGCGATGGAGGCGTAAGCCCCTCGGAAAATATGTTTTAGAAGGTTGATAAGGTTTAGAAGGTTGATAAGGTTTAGAAGGTTGAGAAAATGTTGCTGATAAACCCTCTGCCCTAAGCTCTCTGCCAAAAACCCTTTAGGGCGACACAATGATAGCGATGGAGGCGTAAGCCCCTCGGGAAAAGGAAGAAAGAGATACACCCCCATTACATACTTACATATTCTAATTCCTCAAAAGGTTACTAGGTAGCTAAAAACCAGTTGAGAGCCAACTGTTTATGAGTTCTCAATAAAAACACTATACTATTTCTTTGCCAAAGCAACTGCAAATTCCAGAATAAAATTGGGCAGCCCCACACCTTCAAAACGGCATTTTTGCCTCTTTTGGATATAAAAAATGGTCAAGTGTATCACTTTTATACTGCCACTCTGTATCACTTTCGTTTGCCATTTTGTACCATTTTCGTTTGCCATTCTGTATCATTTTTGTTTGCCATTCTGTATCATTTTTGTTTGCCACTCTGTATCACTTTTGTTTGCCACTCTGTATCATTTTTGTTTGCCATTGACCGCAACAAGAAAGCCAAATACTATGAGCTCTTAGTGATCCTGGATATCCACACCAAAGACATCTGTCTGACATAATGTGCAAAAATAAAAGCTATTTTTAAATGAAACCCTGAAAATTCTGCATACCCTAATGGCTCTGGAAATCAAGACCATAAACCAGAATTACTTCCAAGAATACAACAAAGCGCTCGCACTTTAGATAAAAAGTCAAATCAAATACCACTTAGAAATTCAGCCCGAGAGGCGTATAGGGATCCCATAATCTTTATCCACCGTTTCAATAGAAGTGCTGGGGAAATAGATGTTCGACACTTTTGTCAATATAATCTAATCCTTAAGCGAAATATCAGGCATTTTAGAAGATACTTCAACATCAATAAATGATCTTTGTTCACGGATAATTTTTCTTTTGTCAATTGCAGGTGCCAAACAGAAAAAGTTGAACTCCTCTTTATCTATTTCCGAGGAATTAGAAACATGAGGATATAGTAGCTTAAGGTATGCTGTAGCTAACTTTATAATCGCTTTAACATCTCTTGTATCAGAATTCTGTGGGATTTGAATTAAATCAGAGACTATTTGACTATATTGGGAACAATTTCTCAGTTTGTGCAATATCTCACTAAAATACTCAACATTAAGTGTATAGCCATTGACAATAAGCCCCTGATTAAGCCGTATCAGTTTCCATCCCTCGATGAATCCATGAATTCTATCCATCAAAGCTGAAGATTGGAAGAAACTAGGTAACGATGTAAAGTATCTATTTGACAATGGTCGCCAATCGGGTGATAAAGCAATGTTCCCTAACATCATCAATCCTGCTTCAGATGTTCCGCTATAATTTGCAACTGTAAAGCGACCACTTTCTAAATAGTTTTTCAACGCTCCTGATAGCTCTTCTTCATTAGCAAATTTTATCGTCTCAATTTCATCAAAAGTCACAAAATCGTAGTTTTCTATAATACCAGGGGTTCTTCTTCCAATATCATAAAAGAGTTTTGCCCTTGAAACTACTCCTCCGCTAAACATCCAAGTATATTTACTCAGATTCCCAAATACATATGACTTTCCGGTGCCCTTTGGTGCTAATTCGATCATGTTAAGATTAGGTTCAACAAAAATTAATAATCGAGATATAAACAGAAGTTTTTTCTCGATAGAGCTAAAACCAGATTCTCTATCTTTATTATCAGGATTATATTCCATAGATCTTATTAGTAGATCAATCCATTCATACACTGTGAAATTTTTCCTTGCTGATTTGAAGTATTCGATATCTACTTTATATGGTTGGAATGGTTTATAGTCAATAAGTTGCACCTGCCCACTAACAATGTCCGTTGGAGGAATGTAAACTAAAGTAATAACTCCCCAATGTTCACCATCCGAAAGGTATTTTTCATGTTTTTTGAATACATAATCAGGGATTATACCAATACTCAAGGATATCCCATGGTCAGGAATCTCGAACCTAAACAGATCATTTTTTAGATCAACCTGGATATTGAATCTGGACAGTATCTTTATCGGTTCTTTTTTGGTCTTTAATTTAACGAGAATGCTCACATCCTTACTTGGTATATTATTATCCATAAAGCTAATCAAGCCGTCGACATCTAATGAGCCATCTGAAGAAGTAAACATCTTAATAAGCCAGTCTTTGATGAATGAAGGAAGATTCCTACTAGAAAACGCATTGTATCTGTTCTTAATCTTAAGGACTGATTCATCTGGGAAATTTTCGCATATTTTTTCATCAAGTTGGTTCAAAACAATTCCTCCTGTATAAAACCTGATTTTATAGATAATTTTATTTCAAAGTTGTTTCCATCAACAACCAAAGTTGCATTGTATTTGCCTGAGTTTAATCCTTTAAAACTGCATGACCAATGGTCATGAACAAAAGTCATATTGTATCTTTTCCCAGATATAATAATGTAAGGAATTCCTAAAGGGGTTGGATGTATCGTTAGTTCTATAACCGGATTATTTGCTTTAACTTCATCGAAACTTATTGGGTCAATAATTAATTTCTGTTTTTTTACTCTACTTAACTTAATAAATGGAATCAGTATCTCCTCTGGAGTAGCACCACCATGAACTTCAAAGGGAGTCCTATCACCGAGAGAAATATGCTTTAAAGCTATTAAGCACTTATTTTCATGAATTTGTGGAGATTCTGTTATGTGAATAATTTTAACCTGATCAGAAACAAAATCACTCTTGCAATTAATCCATTTGTAACGTCCGCCGTGTTCGGTATCAGCCATGCCAAGTCCTTTATTATCAATGAATTCTTTTATACATAAATACGAAGAGCCATGATCCGAGCTGATTACAATAGAATCATGTGGGCTAGCCAAGATTTGTTTTACTATCGATTGCAGTACTGATATTTGACCTAGTAAAAACTGGTTTAAATTATTAGATATCTGGTTGCTATGAATGTAGTTATCAAGATCGAGAATGTGATGAGATTCTGGAATTCTGTTAACATCAGTTATAGTTGGTAGATATACTCTCCTGATATCTATGCTTTCGATGAACCACTTTTTATCTACATCCGATTCATTCAATAGATGCAACAACAAAGGTGCCCATTCTGCCCCAAGACAGTCAACCCAATAAATTATATTATTATTTGCACTAGAATAGTCTGGGAGTTGTTGTTTGTAGTACCATTCATATAGTGCCTTATCATCTTCATTTACTTTGTTTAAGATATTATCTATCTCAGGTTGTCTTTTCCATGTAAGTTTACCCAGGCAATAGTTTTTAAAATATGGAATAATCCATACGTTGCAACCCTTTGAAGTGTATTCAAAATTATCCCAATTCACATACTCATAAAGGTTAGAAAATCTACAACGAAAAATAGGAGATTTAATAAAAGCTATGTCTTGACTTAGTTTCTTTAATACATAAAGTGATTCACATTTCAATAATCCTGTTAGTATTTCGGGATTACTTGTTACAAACTCTTCTTGTATATCAAGCTCGGAATCTACTATGTTTTCTAATTCATCAGTAGGTTTGTTCAATTCTTTGTGAATAAAAGAAAGAAGCTTAAATCTTTCTTGAAGCAACATTTTACTGGGATGCTTTCTGAAAGCATATAACCAAATATTATGAATTAGTTCAGTATCCGAAAACTCAGAAAGAGACTCAAAACAAAGAGGGAAGTGCTCTTGTATCTCATCTCCATTAAATTTTGACTGGTACCAGTTGCTTAGTAACCATTTTTCAGATGTATTAGTTAGATTCAAATAATGCTTTACAAAAGATAGCATGCTTAGATCTAAAAGGTCATAATCAAACCTTTTGCTGATAAAGCTATCAAAGTCGAACAGGGCAATTGTTTGAGGAGATTTTAAAAAAATATTATACAAGTACTCCCAATGTTCTTCTTCTTTATCCTTATAATCGAAGGGGATTGTAATATTGAACAGCGAAGGAATCAAATCTTTGTAGTTACAAATTTCGATAGATGAAATAAAGACCTCATCTGGCAAGAATTGCTTGGCTAAATAATTAAGAGTTTTTGAAGTAGAATAGTATTTACTTTCATAATTATTCTTCCAAAAGGATAACCATGTTTGAGCATTGGTTATAAATTTTGTACCACTGGAAACAGGAAAGGTAATGCGACAGATTTCTGATACAATAACTTTGTCATTTTTCAACTTCCAGATTGGAGCCCACTGATGCTTCCTTGAGAATTTTTGTAGAACATAGTTTTGAAAAGGAGTCCAAATACCGTACAGAGGTAAATAAATCCTGTTGTTAACAGAGGGTGGATTTTCAATACTGTCCATAAGATAATTAAAGAAGGATGTAAACTCATTTATCTGATAGAATCTTAGTACTTCCGAAACTGGATAGATTACAGAATTCTGGCCGGATAATAGAACCTCAATAATATCGAAGATTTGATTTTTCGTGGGAAATACATCATTGTTGCATAATGTACTCAAATCGAAATGGTTATTAGTTATCCCACATAAACCAATAACTAATTCTTTATACTGAGTCATGTTTTCGGAAAATATAAACCTAACAGGAAATCTTCGATTAGCCATAGTGCAAATCTTTGATTCTTCTACAATATTAGATATAATTTCATCAATAGAATTGATTTCCTTATACATTGATACCTTCTTCTTGTAAAGCCTTAATGACAATATTCATGGCTTGTGGTACGGATGCCAATATTTTCTCCATGATCCGTATAAATTTTGAGTCCCATCCAGCATTTGTGAGGATGTTCACAACCCTCATGGTTTCTGAAGTATCCGTATAATTACCATTTGTAGTGTCTATTACTTCAGTACCATTATTATCTGTGGAAATGTCGTTATCTATTGGGTTGTTTATACCTCCATTATTGGATTTTTGTAAAAGGAATTCAAGTACTCTATTGTATGTTGCTGTCTCATCTTCGCAAGTATAAACTAGCTCTTCCCCAGAGTTCTTAATTATGTACTCTTCAATCGCACCAATGTTTAATTCCGAAATGTTATTTACTTTCTTCGACACAAGCCACTTTTTGAAAAGCTCTGGGTTGTTTTTAGTGTCATTGAATATAATTCTGAGATCAGTTTGTACAGAGGATATTTTATTATATATCGTGTTCACAAACTCACTTGAGTATTCTTCATCTTTGACTGCCTTGAATAATTCAATGATTGAGTCCAAAGCGCTTAATACAGCTTCATTACTTTGGGCGATATTGTGGTATTTAGCAATCCACAGCGGATATCTGAACTTGTTTTTCACATAATCAAGAGCAATGTCCCAAACTATTAGTTTTAAGCTTCCTTTTTGCTCTGGATTGAATATATCACATAGCAGATTGATTAATTTATCTTCTTGGGGAGATCCAATTCTAATTGTTAGTTTCTTACTGTCAACTTGCTCATTCTCTGAGGTATAATCAAAGAAGCTCACTATTAGATCTAGCATATCCTGAGCATTTACTACTTTAGCACTATCTTTCAAGTAAATTTTGCCCAAATAGGGTTTGAAAAGCCAAGCTAACATACCCAAAAAAACTGTACATGGATAATATCCGTAAGGTGCTTCTGATAAAAATTTAAACTTCTTACCTATATTAATAACATTTCCAACATTGTCGTTCATTATTTGGTCAAATGCAATCCTCGTCTTATAAATAATATGATCTTTGAACGCAAGGGATACTGAAAAATCGTTGTTTAATGCATCTTCACCTTGCTGTGTATGGTAGAATGAGGACAGATATGTATAAGATGATTTTAACTGATTTTCGAAATCTTTCTTATTGTCTGAAAGTAAAATAGCTTGGGCTGCTTTTCGAGATACTTGTTTCTTCCACATAGTAGAAGTGGCAATTTTATTATTTTTACTGCTTAGCACTTCAGGTCCCATATTAAAGAATTGAAGAGATAAATTATTATTGATGAACTCACCATATTTGTTCAAAGCAATACGTTGTTCAAGTGGATTGTTAGAAGGAAGAAGCGTAAAAACTGTTGCATAACCATAAGAAAGCTGATTGATCCAGTTTTTAATAATAAGTGACTGCTGTTTCTTATATCCGGATATCTCATCAGAACTCAGAGTTTGACTTTGAGCTACTAATTCATAAGATTTGTAATGAAGTACTTTACTGAGGTCTTCAGTGCTAAATATTGTATCTAGTATAATAAAAACATAAGGTGGTTTGTTTAACTCAGTTTGCCAATCCAAAGTTTTTATCATCTTTAGAGCATCTGACAACTCTGGTTGATGAAGACCTATAAAAATTATATGGAGTATCTTATAAGTTCTCTTTCGTGCTTTGATTATCTTTGGTATCAGTTCATGTTTTTTTATATTTGCTGGTACTATTAGGACCTCAGGCGTAAAAGGATCCGCAGTTTCTCTCAGCACATTCTGTAGAAGAATTCTTGATATTTCAGACAAATCTTTGTGATCTGCTATTTCGGTGAAATCTATGGTTTGTTTTAGTAACTCATCATATCTTTCTTGGACTTCGTTATAGGGGATTCGTGAACTGCCAATTTCATACAAGCCGTTAGGGTTTTTCACTATTATATGTTCATGATCGATAAAACTAAGACAATCTGTTACAATCTGCGTTAGTTCTGTACCCTTAAACATTAGTGAAACATTCTCTTCATTAGGTTTTAAAAGTGATGAACTGATGCCATCAGCAACTTTAAGAGTTTTAACGAAGAGGTTCAATAACAACAATCCTTTGTATATCTTCATATAGTTATTGTCTTTCTTACTAATTAAATCACTATAAGTGTTGTAATTTCCAAGAATAGAAAGTGAATTTATATCATCCATTTTCTCAAGCTCAGGTAGAAAATAGTCAAATATCAAGTCAACAGTTAAAAAGTCGTATAGTTCCCCCTGAGGATTTGTCTTAATGTATTTTACAAATCCCCGTTCTTCATCATGTAGGAAGTTAAAAATACTTCTTTCTCTTGACCCAATCGTTCTAGCAAAGTAGGTTGATAAATAAGCAGAATAAGGGTGTATTGGGAATAAATCCGACAAGCTTCTTTTTATCTCAAAGCTGCTTCCATCAAGAATAGTATCTACTAAACTAGTGATATCATCACGATGATGATTTTTTTTCTCTTCCCACTTTTTTGGATCGTTTCTTTGAATTGCGGTGTACATTATTTGATATGTTGTAATAGGTTCCATTGAATAGTCAAAATCTTTGATCCTTTCTTGCAGGTGCTTGATGTCAGATTGTGATAAAGGTGTTTGTTCTGGTCTTCGATGACTAATGATGTATAAATATACTTCCTGGTCTAAATCTTTAGATAACTCTGCTATATTCTGTAGAATACTCAAATAGCTACCGCTCTCAGGCATCTCAAGTAAACTTGTAAACTCATCCCACATAATAAATAAACCTGAGTATCCATGATCGGATTTTAGAATTTGTTGTGTCTCTCCTAGCCAGGATTCTATATTGTCCTCAAAAGTAAGTTTAAAATCTGATACTTTCTCCCATATCTTTAATACTCTTGAGTCGTAATTTTCAAGTTTTCGGATAAGATCACTCAAATTGCTTACAACGCTTCTTAACTCTTCGTTACTCTCTATGACCTTCTCCCAGTCAATATAGAGGTTATTGTTATTTATGTATTTAATAGCCTTCGAAAACTCTGTCTCACGGACCATATTTATCCCCGATTTATCTAATGCTTTTGCGACAGCTTTCTGTATTGTGAATGCAAAATCCCTTGAATCTGATATTCCGCTACTGCCTTTGATAACTACAGGAAAAAATCTCTTTCTTTTTCGAATATCTCTCAATCTCGATGTAAGCTGTAAGTTATTAGCAAACCGACTGGAAAGGAAATCCTCAATAGATTTTTGGTCATCGTACAATAAGTGTTTAACTACAGAAGAAGCATGTGATTTCCCCGATCCATAGGAACCAATAACCCAAAATGATTTTCGGTCTTTAGGGCTTTGTGTATCAATCGAATCTATGACTGCTTTCAAGATAGTTATAAAACGTTCTGTTGGGACGAAGGTTTTCCAGTAGCTTTCTGATTCATTTACTAAGTCAAATGTATCAATGAATTGATCATTTAATGATAGAATATCTGAGTATCTCATGATTACCTACTCCTTGAAAAGTATCTGATTAATGCCCCGATGGGGTTGTAGTTTTTGTTTAAGTTTATATTGTCTAGGTTTGCAACTAGGTCAACTTTTAAAAGCTCACTGTCATATTCTTGAATACCTCTTAGTACTTCTACTAAATTCGATTGCTTTAGCCCGAATATCTTGATCGGACCCCCATTAGACTTGGAGTCGATTAATTCCCTAACTGTAAGGTAATATTTATTATTTACTTCGGCATACTTGTATAATGCATAAATCATCGTAGCTGTATTTATCTGTAGGAGTCTTCGTTTCATAACCCTCTCAATAGATTTTCCTTTCTTTTCAATCTCCCCTATACGAAAAGTACTTCCTAAGGGGCTGTTGTCAAATGTGTTTAGTAATGCACTAAGTGGGTTATTCAAAGTTGAACGAGCTATTCCTGGGAACTCAATAAGTAATAACTCGAGTAGCTCATTTTTTGTGTAGGCACGATCAAAAGGCAATGATATATACCAGTTTACGATAGGAGAGTTGTAGAATAAATTTACCCAAACTATTTGCCAGATTACATCATTATATTCACAACTAGCTAATACTCCAACTAACTCCGATGGCGAATTACTATTATTTAGAAGGTTTGCGTCTTTAAGCCATCTTTTAAATGACGGTATCTGATCAGTCCCTAGAGTATTTGTCTCAAACCATCTTTCTGGGTCTGATAGAAAAGAATTTACCCACATCTCTCTCATTCCAAACTTTTTGTATCGATCCAAACCTGTAGTGCTTTTCTTCATTTTTTCTCCTCCTATAGGTAATTGTAAAGATTGTGCTAGAATACATCCTTTTTCAATAGATGTGCTACATTTATGACAATGTACACACGATTCATCAATCTTCAATGATGGCTTAAAAGATATTGCTTGTATGGGGCATTCAACCTCGCAAAGACCGCAATGAACACAGTATGTAGTTTTGTTTACAATTTTTGTTAGTAGCCCTCTGATCACAGGGTATTCATTAACATTTTTTGAAGTCAGAGTTAATGTTGTGTCATCTACTTTCGTGATTGAAATCTGGATATAAACGCCTTGGATCAGAATCTCAACTTCAGTTGTTTCGTTTTTTTGTTTTATTGACATAGTTCCTAAAGTTTTTAACCATTCAAGCAAATTTTCTCGCTGTCTTCTAATAATAGCTTTATAAGATTCAGCAGTAATCACGATATCATTAGACACACCAAAATTATCTATACCTATTCCTCCGGAACGTCCTGCCCATGATCTATCTGAGATATATGTTTTAATCTTTTCTGAATCTGTCATACCTCGTGAGAGGGCTAGTTTATGTATATGTTTTACAAATTTTTCCGTTTGTTTCGGGAAAAGTACTCCAAGATAGTAGTTTGCCGGCTTTGAGGCAAAGGGGCAGACAGAACAACCCACTCTCCACATACCTTGTCTATATGCCTTATTGATTTCTATATTCCTTTGAAATAAGTAAAGAAAGACCTCTGTTGTGCTCCATTCAAAGATTGGCCTTGCATTTATTAGGTTTATGTGTTTAACATTTGAAGCAATTCTCTTATATTTGTTCCTACGGCTGCTTTCCTCTGCCCTAACACCTTCAAATACGATTATATTTGACAACTTTTGATTATCTACATGTTTTCTTAAGGTTTGGACGAAAGGGACTGATTTACAAACTGAACAACACCATCTTATTTTTTGGCTTGGGGGTCCAAACAGATCCCATAGTTTATCGGTATCTGAAGTGGGGTGTGCGGTAATAAAGTTAAATGCTGGATACTTTGAATGATATGATTTTATAGTGTTTTTTACAGTGTCTTCAACACAAGGAATTTCCATACCTGTATCGGTATAGATTACTATGTAATTATCTGGGTTAACAACCCTAGAAACAAGGTCAAGAACTACTTGAGAATCTTTTCCGCCGCTGAAGGAAACAGTTAGCTGAGATGGATATCTCCTATACTCCTTCTGCACTCGGCGAATAAATTCTAATGCTTCCCCGATAACATTATTCATTATGTCGGTATTACTTAGAATTGTATGAGATAGATCAACCGGTTCTAAACATCCTTTATGAATAATCTCTACATCAGGTTTTTTGTATAAATCACCACCAGTCACACGCGCGACCAAAACACCTTTGTAATAGTAATCTCTCCCTATAGCCCATAATAGTGGTGCATTTGTTCTGGGGTATTTCCATACATCAGCAAATCCCAATAAGTCGAGTTCTTCAAAAAACACTGGTCTAGGCGATACAATCTCTTTATCTATTGTATTTTCTAGAAGTATTACTGAGTTATTCTTCTCATCCCATACAGCTTCATACATATATTCAGAATAATCCTTTTTTCTTCTTTTCTTATCTTAACCAAAAAAAAGGGATGCTCAAAATAAGGCAAGTTAAATCTTATTTGCATCCTATACATCCAATTTGGATGTGTAAAGGGGAGTGTTTTTTTGGTTTTAGTAATCAATAATGGTGACAAAGAACAGCAGGTTCTTAAATAAAAATATGCCCACGGGCATTGGTTTATGAAAGAATTCAGCAACTTCTTTAATCCCATCAGGTAATTGACTAAAAAGAAGCATTTTTTCCTCTGCAAAGTATAATCCTTGTTATCCCTTTCCGGTTTTTTTGCGGAGGAACGACATCTTGTCGTTCATAAATGTTCGCTGGATACACAAATCGGAGGAACGACATCTTGTCGTTCCACAGGTTGTTGACAAAGTTTACCAGCATCAGGAAGGGAGTACATAATAAGCAAAAA